>JAHFDU010000236.1 GCA_023248835.1 Myxococcales bacterium
CATCCCGAAACGGGGCGAGTCATGACGCTCGAGTCGCCATCGAGCCTGTCACCTGTCGGTAACTCAAATGTAGGAGCAAGCGATTGAATGTCACCTTTGGTAAACAGCCGCGACCGATAACTGTCTAATAGTTCAAGACCGGGAGGACGCTTCGCTGTCGTCGTCTGTAACCAGATCGATTTTTCGCATCAACTCGTAGAGATGTTTTCGGCTCAGTCCAGCTGCCTCGGCCGCTTTGGACACATTGCCGTGGTGACGATCGAGCAGCGTCGAGACGTAGACCTGATCGAAGCTCATCATCAGCTGTGCTTTGGCCTCTTTGTAGGCGACCGGAGACGACACGCCGGGAAACTCGCCGCCGATGGTAGACGGAGCCGACGAGGCCGGTCCCAAGTTGAATACCAATTTTTCAAAGCGGGTTGCGGGCTCCCCTGGTGCCTGGCCGAGCGTCACCGCGCGCGCCAGTGCGTTACGCAGCTCGCGCACATTGCCCGGCCAGCCGTAGCCGGCGAGTTTGGCAAGGTTGGGCCCGGTGATCTCGTCGCCGGCGGGCAGCTTGCCCTCGAGGAGCCGACCGACCAAGGCTGCGATGTCCTCGGGACGTTGACGCAAAGGCGGCATGCGCACCCGCACCACCTCGAGTCGATAAAAAAGATCGCTGCGAAAAGTGCCACGCCGCGCTTCGGCGTGCAGATCGCGATTGGTCGAAGCGATCACCCGCACATCGACCTTTCGCGGTGTATCCGCGCCGACCGGTAAGACTTCGCCAGTTTCGAGCACTCGCAACAGTTTGGGCTGAAGTTCCAGTGGCAGTTCGCCGAGCTCGTCGAGGCAGAGCGTGCCGCCGTGGGCGCGCATGAATGCGCCGGCTCGATCGGCAGTGGCGCCAGAAAACGCGCCGCGCTTGTGGCCGAAAAGCTCGCTCTCGGCCAGTTCGTGAGGCACCGATCCGCAGTCGAATACGACGTAAGGTCCCTTGGCCCTCGGTGAAGCTTGGTGGATCGAACGCGCTGCTAGCTCCTTGCCAGTGCCGCTTTCGCCCTCGATGAGCACGGTGACATGGGCAGGCGCGGCGCGTTCCAAAATGGCGAACACTTCGCGCATCGCCACCGACTCGCCCACCAGATCGAAAAAACGAGTGGCCGACGAAGGAGAGACCTCGCGAACATACCAGCGCGATTGCAGCGCCAGCGAGGTGTGGCCGATCTGCAGCACCGCCCCGACCGGAACTTCGGCCTCTTTGATGCGCGCGCCGCCAAATAGCGTGCCGTTGCGACTGTCGAGATCTTTGACGACGACTTTTCCCTGCGCCGCCGAGATCAACAAATGGCGACGCGAAACCGCCGCGTCCTTGAGCACCAGGCCACAGCCCGGATCTGAGCCGACCTCGAGCAGCTGGTGCAGTGGCGCCTCTCGCCCTTCATCGACGCCACCGACGACCACTACCTTGAGCGGCATCGGTTCGGCGGCCCCGACACCGGCGTCCACAGTTTGAAGCGCGGTCTGTTTTACTTCGTGTTCCAAGCTGGCTTTGGTTTAGCATGTCGCTGCGTACATGACTATCAGCCCTGTTCACTTGCGGCCCGGCGAGGTTTTGCGCGGCAAATATCGCGTCGAAAAACTCCTCGGATCAGGCGGCATGGGAACGGTGGTGCTGGCGACGCATCTCCGCCTCGCGCAGCCGGTGGCGCTCAAGTTTTTGCGTTCTGATCGCGAACGCCGCCCCGATGTGCTGGCGAGGTTTGTACGCGAGGCTCGTGCCGCCGCCCGTCTGCGTGGCGAGCACGCGGTGCGCATTCTCGACGTCGATGACAGCGACGGCGGCGATCCATTTATCGTGATGGAATTTTTGCAAGGGATCGATCTCGAGCAGTACCTTCTCAAGCAGGGTCCGCTCGCGGTGCAAGAGGCGGTCGATCTACTCTTACAAGCGTGTGCTGGCATCGCCGAAGCGCATGCGCTCGGCATGGTGCATCGCGATCTCAAGCCGGCGAATCTTTTTCTCACCGACGCGCACGGCGGCAGCATCGTCAAGCTGCTCGATTTCGGCATCGCCAAAGCACTGGTGGCGGAACCGAGCGAGGCACTGTTTATCACCGAGCCGACCTCGACGATGGGATCGCCAGCGTATATGTCGCCTGAGCAGCTGCGCAATCCGGCCGAAGTGGACGCGCGCTCCGACATTTGGTCGCTCGGGGTCGTGCTCTATCAGCTGCTCTGTAGCGCATTGCCATTTGAAGCCACCAACACTGCTGCGCTCGCGGCTCGCATCGTCGCTGATCCGCCGCAGCCGCTCTTGCTCAAGCGATCGGATGTGCCGGCTGCGCTCGAGCAGGTGATTTTCCGCTGCCTCGAAAAACCGCCGCAGAATCGATACCAAAATGTGGTGACGTTTGCCGAGGCACTGGCGCCGTTTGCCCGAAAAAGCCAGAGCACCGACGGTGCGGCGCGGGTCGGGCGCGCGTTTGTCGCCGTTGCCGCCGCCACCGCCGATTCGGCGGCGCTGATCGCTAAGGCGCCGCCACTCGAAGCCGATGTTCGCGCTGGCACCGCTTCGCTGCATGACCTCAGCCCGCCATCACCGGTAAGAGTGCAACCTGCGCCGCTCGCTGCAGCCGCGACGCACACCTCACGTCGCGGGTATTGGTGGAGCCTGCCGCTCTTTATAGCGCTGGCATTCGGTTGGTGGCGCTGGACCAACCAGCCTAGGCTTCCCGTGGAAATTGTTCCGACGCCGGGTTCGTTGCCGCCGCCGCCTCAGGCGACTCCTGCTGTCGACGCTGGTTTGAAGCAGGTTCATCTTCCAATCGAGACGAAAAAAAAGCCGCACCCGCTCAAACCGCTTGCGCCGGCGCGCAATCCACTCGAGATTCCCTTCCGATGAGCGCGAAAAAAAAGCTGCTGATGTTGATCATTATTTTTCCGCTGTCGGCTGCGTCAGCAAAACCCAAAGCGCTGCCGCTGGCGGAATCGCTCGGTGGTGACGCCAAGCTGGCCTATGATCATGCGCGCACGCGTTTTGGCGCTGGCGATTTTTCCGGCGCGCTGACCGATCTCAAACGCGCGCTCGAGATTGCTCCCGATCCGCGACTGTTTTGGAACATCGCCGCCTGTGAAAACAAACTCCACCATCGCTCGGCCGCTCTCGTATCAGTGGAAAAATATCTGACCGCGGGCAGCGGTATGCTGTCTGACGAAGAGAAAATCCAGGCGCGGGAATTTGCCGCCGCGGTCAAGGTTTTTGTCGGCAGGGTTTTTCTCGACAGCCCGCTCAGTGGAATTGAAGTTTTGGTCGACAACGATCTCATCGGGACCACTCCCTTTTCGCAACCGGTGTGGATCGACGAGGGCGCGCGCCGCGTCCGTTTTGTTCACCCGGGATATCAAACACTGGAACGCACCGAGCGCGTACTCGGTGGCAGCGAGCTTCACTGGACGGTCGGGTTACAGCCGGTGGTGGCGGTGCCAACCTCGGCGCCGGTGATTTCGTTTCCAGAGAAGCGGGTGAATCCGCCCAAGCGATGGCTGATTGGCCCGCTGGTGCTCGGCGGCATCGGCGTCGGGCTGATGGCGGCCGGAGCCGCGCTTTCCGGCAGTAGCGCGAGCAAATTCTCCGAGCTCAAATCGGCATGCGATCCGATCTGCGCGCCCTCGCGTTACCAAACCTATGCAAAGCTAGATTGGACTGGAACGATTTTGTTGAGCGTTGGCGCAGCGGCGATTGTCTCGGCGGTGGTTTGGCTGATAGTTCCTGCCAAAAACGGAAATCGAAAACGAACCGCGCTCACTCCCACCTTCGACGGATTCATTTTTTGATCGTGCGAGCTCTACTCACACTCCTGTTCGTTGTTGTGGCCGCCTGCAGCGATTGGAGTTCGCTCGGCAAAAACTACGAAGGCCCAGGCATCTGTCCGGTGTACGTCGTCGCCGGTGATGGCAGCACCTGTATTCGCAAGACCAACGGCAGCCTGTACTGCTGGGGCGACAATCGCTTTGCCGAGCTCGGTACCGGGGATACCGTCAAGCGACCGATTCCTGAGCGCGTGAATACCTTTGCTGAGGCGGTCAGCAAGATCTATTTGCCCAGCGGCGAAGGCGACATCACCACCGATGTTGGAGTTTTCGGCTGTGCCATTCTGACCGACAGTTCGCTGTGGTGCTGGGGCGACAACCGCTTCGGTCAGCTCGGCCTCGGCTCTACCGAACCGCAGCTGTTGCCGACCGCAGTGCTTGATCTTCCGAGCAACATTGCCAAGGCTGCGATCGGATCAGGCCATAGTTGCGCCGAAACGGTTTCTGGCGATCTCTACTGTTGGGGACGAAATCAGACTGGCCAGCTCGGACTCGGCAATATGGATGCGCAGATGCGGCCGGTGCAGGTGCCGCTGCATGGGTTTACCGTCGACAAACTCAGCGCCGGCGGCGGCTACAGCTGCGTGCGCGCTCCCGAGGGTACGTTGTGGTGTTGGGGCGCCAATCAATATGGTCAGCTCGGGCTCGGCGACACCACGCTACGCACCCAGCCGATTCAAGTCAGCGCGCTTGGCACCAACGTCGGTCGCTTTTCCACCGGGGCGACGCACAGCTGCGCCATCACTCAAGACGGAACGGTGTGGTGCTGGGGCGATAATCGATATGGACAGCTCGGCGTCGGTGATTTGCAGCAGCGTTCGACGCCAACGCAAATCGATCCGACCTCACTCGGATCAGTCACCCAGGTGCTACTCGGTGGTCGGCACTCCTGCGCGCTCAAGGAGAATGGATCACTGTGGTGTTGGGGCGAGAATCGTTTCGGGCAACTCGGCACTGGCGATGTCGATTCACGGCTGACGCCGGTGCAGGTGGCGCCCTTGATCTTGGGCAGCGATGTCACCGTCGCCTACGCCGGTGGCGCCCACACCTGCGCGATCAAATCTGACGGTTCGGTCTATTGTTGGGGCAACAACCAATATGGCCAGCTCGGAGTTGTTTCGGTCCGCGTGAGCACCGAGCCACTGCGGGTGCTGCCGCCGTGTGAGTGAATCGACTGTTTCCCCAAGGTACCAGTCCGATCGACCGCTACAGTTGTCTTGTTACCTGAAAGTGCCACTTGGTTCTCGCAAAACTCTGTTAACTATTCTAATTCACACGATCTCCCTGCTGGCACGAAGACTGCTCTAGAGGCCGGCCAGAAGCGATAACGAAATCGCAAACAAACAAGGAGAGAGTCATGAAAAAATCGATCAAAGCATTTTCGTTGGTTCTAGGCGCTGGACTTTTCGCCGCTTGCGGCTCGCAAGCAACTGGGTTTCCGGCGACCGACGATGTCGTCGCGCAAGACGACTCCAAGTCGGATCGGGCAGGGGCCCCGAAGGGCGATCAAACGTTTGAGTGCGCGACCAAAACCGAACTATTTCGCGGCGACAACGGCGTCACCCATTTCACCTTCTCGGTCAAGCAGCTCGGCTCGAGTGCGGCGAGTGTCGATGGCGCCTCGTCGGCGTCGGATCAATTTGCAGCGGCTTTCGACAGCGGATTTCTACTTGGTTACAAGCCCGATTTCACCGACAAGTTTCTCGACATCCTGTGGGGCACCGAGGACGAGACCGTAAATGTGAGACTGTACAGCGCTCACGGCTACCGCTTCGGCTGGATGCGATACATCAATGCCGAGAGCGATGACAACGTTTATGACCGAGTGGTTTGCAACGTCAGCGCCAGTTCGGCCGCCAAGAAGAGCGACGCGCCGAGCCGCAGCCAGATCGCTGACTTAAAAAAAGAGTTCGAGGAGAAAGACTTCGCCGACGCCACCAAAATAACCGTCAGCCAACTTCGCAAGTCGCTGCCCGAAGCCAAAAAAGAGTACGCCAAAATGGTCGCCGACTACCAGCAGGACCAGGTCGGTGTCGCGATCTACAGCTACAAGACCTTCACCATCCTCTATGCCAACGAGGGCGATGACGGCCCGGTCGACGTGCGGGTGTTTTCAAGCGCGGACGAGGTAGTGCTGCTGGGCACTGCACCCTGCAGCTGCGAGCCGATTGAGTGGAGCACCGACGGCAACTAACCACGAAGCCGTGAACGAACCACAACCAAAAACGAAGCAAAACAGGAGCACGAACATGAATAGCCAAATTTTGATTGCACTCATCTTGGGTCTGTCGCTGGCTGCTTGCAACGGATCGGCAGAAAGTGAAGACAGCATCGCGGCCGAGAAAGCGGCGCTGCAGGCCGAGGGTGGCAAGGCCGACTCAGCGAACTCGGCCAATGCGAAAATCTGCAAAGCGCTCGGCAAACGGCGCAACTGTGACGTCTGCGCCCTCAAGGGTTGGTATGGCGATGGAGAGTGCGACACTTTTTGCAAGAACCC
>JAHFDU010000237.1:0-5415 GCA_023248835.1 Myxococcales bacterium
AAGCGGTCGAGCTTGCGCTGCACCACCACAAACACGTCTTGCGCCAAGTCCTCACACTCGGACGGCGGCGTGCCAAGCGCCCGCGCCCAGGCGCGCACCTCGTCGAACCAATCCGAATAAATGCGCGCCAATTCGGACGCCACTTCCGCTTTCGCGGCCGGCTTGGTCAGCGCAAGAACCTCCACACTTTGATCATGGGTGCTCAACCAGAAACCTTCGGTTAAACCCTCAACATTCACTCAATCAGCAATCCCCAGTAGCTTGCGCGCTTCAGTGACGGTGGCGACTTTGCGGCCGCGCTGGCGACAGAGTTCAGCAGCGCGGGCGACCAGCGGCGCGGAGCCTTCGGCGAGCACGCCCTTATCGATGTAGATATTGTCTTCGAGGCCGACGCGGGCGTTGCCGCCGAGACGAATTGCCAGGTCGGCCATCGCCAATTGGTGGCGGCCGATGCCGGCGACGCCCCAAGTGGTGACGCAGCCGAAACCAGCGAGACGCTCGAGCAGAAATTCGACGTTGCGCTCGCTTGCCGACAGCGCGCCACGCACGCCGAGCACGAATTGGACGTGTAGCGGCGGTTTGACCAGACCCTTTTTGAGCAAGTCGGCGACAATGTCGAGGTGCCCGGCGTCGTAAATCTCGAGCTCAGGTAGCGCGCCGTGGGCAGCGATAAGTTGGGCCATCTTGATCACGTCGGATGCGCGATTGACAAAAACGTCGTCACCAAAATTGATGGTGCCGACATTGAGCGTCGCCATCTCGGGCCCGGCTTTGCCTTGGAGCTTGAGCGGACCTGCGCGCTCCTCCACGCTCATGCCGACCGCGCCGCCGGTCGACGTCTGAATAATGACGTCGATGCGAGCGCGAATCGCCGCAATCGCAGCGCGAAAATGCTCGCTGTCTTGCGAGGCGTTGCCTTGGGCGTCACGCGCGTGCAAGTGAATCACTGAAGCCCCGGCTGCGACACAACGCGCCGCTTCCTCGCCAAGCTCATCGGCCGACAGTGGCAGATGAGGATTCTGCTCGCGCGTGGTCTCGGCGCCAACAATCGCCGCAGTGATGATGCAAGCGCCAGGGCGAGCTGAGGCGCCCGGACGCCACACCGCTTTAGGCACCACGCAGGTGCCGCTCGCTTTGCACACAAGTTTGCGCTCGGCCAGTAAGTCGGCAGAGGAGGCAAAAGTGCCTGGACGAGGCGGAGTCGGAGCGATCACTTTGTAGGCGCGAAACTCCATGCCGAGCGAGGTACCTCCCCAGCGGACAATGTCTCCCTCGGCCTCGATGAAGTCGCCGGCATAGACCGGGGCCAGAAATTCGACTTTGTCGTAGGCGGCAAACAGCCCCTCGTCACCGTCGGCGCGAATGCAAAGCTCGGTGGCGACATCGCCAAACAGCTGCAACATTTTGGCGCCATCGATGAGGCCGCCAGCATAGTGCGCATCGTGACCCCCCAGCCGCAAACGAATCAGAGATTTCATACTTTTCTCCTACGCTGCTCGTTTTCCCCAGTGCACCAGTACTGTCTCGCGATCTTTGCGTTGAGCGCCGAAAACGATCGTCAACGGCATGCGCAGCGCGGCGCCAATCCGCCGCATCAAATCGATGCGTGGAATTCGCTGATCCGTCCCACGTTCCAGGCGCGAGACCACCGACTGCGTCGAACCAATCAAGTCCGCCAACTCGGTTTGAGTCATCCCGGTTCGTTCGCGCATCTTTTTCACCGCGATCGCCACTTCATAGATAAAGCGCCGGTTTTCGTAGGCCGCACGATAACCGGGAACGTCCATGTCCGGCTTGTGATCTCGATGACCCAAGACGATTTTGCCTTTTCTGCCCATTTCACGGCCTATTTCTTGATTAGCGCGTCGACGATAAAACTGGCCACTTGCGACGGGCGGGTGCCGGGGCCAAAGCCAGCATCAAAGCCAAGTTCGCGCGCCAATTTGTGATCAATGCGCGGGCCGCCGAGGAGAAACAGCATCTTGCGCTGGCCCTGTTTGTGCGCGAGGTCGACCAACTGACGAGAATTTTCGATGTGTAAATCGCGCTGGGTCATGATTTGCGAAACCAAAATCGCGTCGGCCGAGAGCTCCTTGGCGCGGGTGAGCAGGGCGGCGTTGTCGACTTGCGCACCCAAGTTGTAGGCGTCAATCCAAGGGTAGGCCTCGAGTCCCTTGTCGCCGGCGTACCCCTTCATATTGAGGATGGCGTCAATGCCCACGGTGTGCGCATCCGACCCGGTGCAGGCACCGACGACGACGACTTTGCGGCCAATTTTCTTTTCGATGACTTTGTTGATCTCTTTGAAATCCCATTCGGGAACAACAACTTCTGGCACCACGATTTTGGAAAAATCGATCGCCACGTCGGCACGGGCGTAGACGACAAAAAACGAAAACTCACTTCCCGCCGACTCTACCGTCGCCACCGCAACGTCTTTTAAACCGAGCGCTTCGCAAAAAAGCCGCGCCGCCTCTTTGGCGCGCCCGGAAACCGCCACCGGCAGGGTGAACGAAAGCTGCACCCGGCCGTCGTCTTTGCGATCGCCATAGGCGCGAATCATTTGCACGCTCACGATTTTCCCTCGAGAACGTCAAGAATGGGATTGAGATAATCGGGGCCGCGCTCGACCACGCCAGCCAAACCGCGCCCGCCGGTCTCGGGCCTTTTGACGTCGGCAAATGCGCCGCGTGCGACAGCGGAGAACATCCCTTCGGCGGCGACCTCACCGAGCTGCTGGTGCGCGTCGGCGAGCACCTGACGCGCCCGGGCAACAATCTTCCCTTCCGGATTCCAGCGAATCTCGTCGGCCAGATGGCGCGCCGCGGTAAATACATAGTCGGCGCCCTTGATCGCGCAAAAGCGATCTTGCAAAAGTGGCGTATGAATCGACTCGGTCATCATCCCTAGTAGCTCAATCGACTGCTCGGTGGCGACGCCGACCAGATCATACAAGCCGTCGACGCGGTGTGACCAAAAAATGTCGCCCGCTTTGTGTTTGGTCGCCGGCATCCACTTGATGGGATGGCGCGGAAACAGCTGCCGCACCAGCTGCGCCTGCGCAATCTCGAGCAGCAGCGAATCTTCAATCGACTTGTCGATCTCAAACGCATGGCCGAGCCCGAGCTGTTCGTAGCGCAGGCCGGCGCGCCGACCGAGCGCTTCGTTGATGAACTGCGACGTCACCACCGTGTGCGCTTTTTCGACCGCGTCGGCGGTGGTGAGATAATTGTCTTCGCCGGTGTTGATCACGATGCCGGAGCGCGCGATCATGCGGCGCGAAAAATATTGATCGCACAGGGTGCGGCGCGGATTGATGTCGCGAAACAAAATGCCGTACATGGCGTCGTTGAGCACCATGTCGAGCCGCTCGACTGCGGCCAGATAAGCGATCTCGGGCATGCACAAACCCGACGAATAGTTTACTTGTTGCAAATAACGCCCGAGTCGCGCTCCCTCCTCGTCGAGCGCCGCGCGCACGATACGAAAATTTTCCTGCGTCGCCCACGTGCCGCCGTATCCCTCTGTCGTCGCGCCGTAGGGAACGTAGTCAATCAGCGACTGCGCGGTCGAGCGAATCACGGCGATGATGTCGGCGCCGACCTGTGCCGCAGCGCGCGCTTGTTCGGCGTCGTCGTAGATATTTCCCGTCGCCACAATGACGTACTTCCATGGCGTGCGACCGACGCCCAAGCGCTCGCGATCCTCTTCGCGTTTTTTTTTCGCGCCATCGAGCTTCGCAAACGCCGCTTCGGTATGGGGAGCGAGTGCGCCGACAATCTCGGCCGCGCTCGGCCCACTCTCGCCGCTGTCCACCGCCGCTCCGTACGCCAGCTCCTCTGCCGCTTCTTGCATCGTCTTGGCGCCACGCAACAGCGCCCGGCCCAAAAAAGTCGCGATGCCGCGCGAAAGCAGATCCGATTTCAGATAGCGGTCGACGCTGGTGTTGACCAGCGGCACACCTTCAGCGTCGGCGCCGTCGACGCCATAAGCGCGCAGCACCGTGCGCTCGATCGACACCGTGGTGTGCAGGTCGATGAAGCGGTGCACGCCATCGGCCACTTGGGAGGCGCGGGCGCGACACTCGTCGACCAACTTCGAATCAATCGGAAGCGGATACACCCCCGCATCTTATAATAAGATTGGTGATCGCCCAATTTGCGGGGCGCGAGGCGCCGCCGACAGCCTACAGCTCACAGCCAACAGTTCGGAAAGCTATGGTGTATTCATTGTCGACCGTCGGCTGTCGGCTGTCGGCCTGTACAACCGTCGGTGAGCCGATAACGGAGTGGATTTCCGAGCATCCCTAGGCGCCACGCACGTCATCGCAGTAGACAAGCGTCGATGGGCGCCATAGTTTGGTTCCTGCATGTCGATGTCTTTCATCCAGGAGCTGAAGTGGCGGGGGCTGGTGCACCAGCAGAGCGACGAAAAACTCGACGCGCTGATGCAGGCCGAGCCATTTACGCTCTACATTGGTTTTGACCCGACCGCTGACAGTCTGCATGTCGGCAGTCTGCTTCAGATCCTCGGTCTGGTGCGGGCGCAGCGCGCTGGCCATCGTCCGATTGCGCTGGTCGGTGGCGCCACCGGAATGATCGGCGATCCCAGCGGCAAGAGCGAAGAGCGCAACTTACTCACCGTCGACAAAATCGCCACCAACGCGGCTGGAGTGCAGCGCGTGCTCGAGCGCTTTTTGGACTTCGGCAAAGGCGGCGCCCTCTACGCCAACAACGCCGATTGGTTCAAAAACGTTCACTATCTCGATTTTCTGCGCGACATCGGCAAGCACTTCAGCGTCAACATGATGATCGGCAAGGATTCGGTGCGCGCCCGGCTCGAGGAGCGTGACCAGGGAATTTCGTACACCGAATTTTCGTACATGCTGATTCAGGCCTACGATTTTTTGCAGCTCCACGATCAAGTTGGCTGCAAGCTGCAACTCGGCGGCAGCGACCAATGGGGCAACATCACCTGCGGCATCGACCTGATTCGCCGCCTGCGCCAGAAAGAGGCGTTCGCGCTGACCCAGCCGCTGGTGACGACATCGTCGGGACAAAAATTCGGCAAAACCGAACGCGGCGCGGTGTGGTTGACAAGCGATCGCTCGAGCCCGTATGAGCTTTATCAGTTTTTCCTGCAGATCGAAGACAGTGATGTAAGTCGGATGTTGCGGTTTTATACTTTTCTCGACGAGAAAACCCTTTTGCAACTCGACGAAAACGTGCGGACTGCGCCAGAAAAACGAGAAGCTCAACGTGTTCTCGCCACAGAAGTCATCACTTTTGTACACGGGCCCGAAGAGGCGGCGCGGGCGCGCCAGTCGAGCGAAGCGCTATTTTCAGGCGATCTGCGCCAACTCGATGCGAAAGCGATTGAACAGGCATTTTCGGGCGCTCCCTCGACAGAGCTACT
>JAHFDU010000237.1:5425-6318 GCA_023248835.1 Myxococcales bacterium
CCCGGCATCGCGCTTGTCGATTTGCTGGTGCGCACGCAATTGTGCCCATCGAAAGGCGCCGCTCGTCGCGAAATCGAAGGTGGCGGCATTTACGTCAACGACGTGCGCACAGCCGATCTGGCGCACGTTTTGCGCTCAAGCGATCTGTTGGCGGGAATTTTTCTGGTGCTGCGAAAAGGGAAAAAGAGCTACCACCTCATCCGATTCGGCTGATTCTCGACGACAACGCTCGGCGTAGCGAGTGCGCGTTCGGTAAACGCGAACATGTCGCGCCAGCACTGGCGAGCCTGAGCGCGAAACAAGAGGGCGTGAAAAGCATGCGGCTCTTTAGGGTAGTAGCGGGCTTCGGCCTGCACGCCCAGTCGATCGAGCGCCGCCTTCATCCGTCGGGTATCGTCGAGCAACGGATCAGCGGTACTGACGGGAAGAAAAAACGGTGGCAACGGGCGTGCCGGCTGCTCGCCACGCTCCAGGGCAACCACTGGGTCGGCCAGATCCGAAAGCGGATGTTTTTCGCCCGGCAGATAGGCATCGCTGACTTCGACGATGCGATCGTATAGCCAGCCCGGTATTTTTTTCCGTCGACGAAAACGATCGGGATCGCTCACTTGAAGGATTCCGCAGGCGGGAAGAACCGCGCGCGGCGAGACCGGCGCATCAAATGCAGCGTCGGTCCAGGCGGTGCCATAGCGATACGAAGTCGCAAGGCCGAGCGCGCTGACCAAGTTGGCGCCGGCGGACTCTCCCGCGATCACCAGCCGCGATGGATCGCCGCCGTATTGCGCAGCGTGATCGGCAAACCAGCGGTAGGCGCGACAGACATCCTCGAGCGCAGCGGGAAACCGATGGCGCGGCGCCAAGCGGTAGTTGATGTTGAAGACCAAGAAGCCGCG
>JAHFDU010000238.1 GCA_023248835.1 Myxococcales bacterium
CTGCACCAGCTGGATGATCATTTTTACTTCGGCGTGATCGCCGACGATGGTCAGCGGTGAATGGGCATCAATGTGGTGCGTCTCCGGCAGAAATCCGGTGCGCCGCAGCTCGAGAGTGTGCTCAAGCGTGTTGTTGAACGCGTGGAGCTCGATCGGAGTCAGACCGAGGCGCCGACCATCGAGAATTGCCAGCGCCCCGGGTGGATCGGTGCGAACCGTCAGCCAATGCACGAGAGGCACCAGCGCCGCCTGGATGCTCTGCCCCGGTTGCGCCACGATGGTCTGTTTCCAAGGTTCATGCCCCGGCAAGACAAACCGCACTTCATAGCTCTGACCGCGGTGCATCGCGCGCAGGGTCGTCGGAGTCTTATCAGGCAAGAGATTGCCGTCGAGAAAAACCTGCGCCCCAGTTGGATCGGTGGTGATCGGCAACGCCAGCTCAGCCACCACGGCGCCGCTTGCTTCAGCGCCCACGGCTGCCGGAGCAACCAGACTATGCAGCTCCGGCTTGGCTTCGACCGCCGCCGGGCCCGCCGAGGATTTCTTCACCGGATGACTTGGAAAGCCGACCGACACCACAACGATGAGCCCGGTCGCGACGAGGATTCCGACGAGCAAGTAGAGCCCCTGGGGCCGCTGCCGTGAATCTATCGCAGCCGCACGCGCTCTCGGCGTCTGCGCCGGCGTTGGGTTGCGTGTTCTCGCTGGGGCAGGCGGTGGCAGCGTCGGCAGACGAAGGGTGCCGGGGAGCGGCTCGCTCAACGCTACCGCTCCGCGGCCGCGCGCAAACACTGGCTCCGGGGCGTGGCCGGGCTCGGTCGGCGTCGGCTCTGAGCGTTCCCGTCTGCTGATCGCCGGGATGTCGCTGACCACGGTTCGCGCGCGCGCTACCGGACTGTCGACTTGCGCACGTGGTGCATTGACAGTAGGCGCCGGCCTTTCCAAAAAGCGTGGCGTGTCGTCGATCAGCGTTTTCGGAGCGCCGCCGGTTTGCCCTTCGTCGATCGCCTCGGAGCGGTGTAGCTCGGCCTCGATCTGCGCCATCGACGCCCGACGGGTGAGTTCGGGCGGCGAGAAATCCTCCGCCTTGCGGGTGCGCGCCGCCAGCGCTTGCACCACTTCGTCGCGCATGACGCGGGTGGATTCGCCGCGAAATTCGTTGGCGTCGATTTTCGCCGCCGCGGTCGGCACGCGCGTCGCCACCGAACTGTCGCCGGCAACGATCTCGCGTGGTGCCGACATCGCCTTAGGCGCCGCGCGGGTGGTGCCTGAAACTTGGGCGTAGGCTCGCTGTCCCGATTCAAATCGCGATTCGATCGGCAGCTCTGGGCGGCCCCGCTTGGCAAGCAAAATCTGTTCAAGCAGGGCCTCGCTTGAGGGCAGAAACGAACCGAAGCGAAGCCCAATTCCGGGCACCAGATTGGGCCGCGACTCGTCGTACTCGCGGATCCAGGCGACTTCGCCCTGACCCTGCAGCAACGCGGTGCCATCTTGCAGCTGAAAATCGAAACGCACCACGGTGCCAATCGGCAGCGGCTCTTTGGTGCGAATAAAAATTCCGGAATGCCCAAGGTCGGCGCCGTAACGCTGTACAAAGCCATCCACATCGGGGCTCTTGAACTTGATCTTGAGCTTGGTTGGCTTCACAACTTCGCTTCCTTCTGTGGCGCCAAGTGTAGCATAGCTCAGTCGCCCGGCCCGTCGGTGGGCGGCATTGCGGCATCGGCTTTCATGTCGGTCGAACTACTCGGCATCGCCAAGTCGGGATAGCCGCAATCGCCGGCTTGACCGTGCAGGTGGCAGTAGTTGTCGGCCAAGCATTGGTAGTCGGCCGGACAGGCGCGGTTGTCGCCGCATTGAAAACTGCACAGCGGCTCCGACGGACTGTAACAGCTGACCGCGGCCAACGCGCAAACCAGGAGCGCCCGTAGCGGTCGCATCAGAACTTCCATCCCGCCTGCAACAACGCCGAGCTGGGCAGGACGTAGGGTCTTAGCCAGACCTGTTCTTGGGTTTTTTTCGAGCGCTTGATGTCGAGAACAAACAATACAGTGGTGGTGGCTGCAATCGCAGCCCCGATGGTGAGAAAACTGATCCCGAGTCGGTTGTAAAGTTGTCCATCATCGACTCGACTTTGGTAGTCGAGTTGCGCGCTCATGTTGAAAGTGGCCGGCTGGCCCGATGCATTCACGTAGGTGAGGGCGCGGTTGACATCGTCGGCACGGGCTTGCGCCGTCAGCCCAAAGATGGTGCCGGCGGTGAGAGTGGCCACAGTTGCCGCAACGCCTATCCAAGCAACAGTTCGCATCCTAGAAGGCGGGGCTTCGTCAAACAGACCATTTGGCGGGGTGCTATCGTTTTGCGCTGGAGCTGGAGCTGCGACAGGTACGGCCACTGGCGGTGTTGGTGAGGCGACCGGTTGCGCCGCCAGTGCGGCAGTGTTGGCAGCGAGCGCGGGTGAAGCGGGTGGTGTCGCGGGCGCCGCCACTGCCGGTGAGGTTTCGGCATCGGGCAGCGACTTATCGACGACAACGAAATGGTTGGCTTCAATGGCGCGAATGCGTTTTTGCACGTCGCTGCGATCCTGCGACGAGGTGTTGGCTGAAAGATAGGCCTTGTACGCGGCGACTGCTTTGTTGCCTTCGCCGCCCTGGTGCCAGGCCTCGGCGATGTTGTAATGGAGCAGCGGATCTTTGGTAATATAGTAGGTCGCTTCGAACTCAGCCGCCGCATGGCGAAAATGTTTTTCCGAAAACGCCTGCTGCGCCGCCTGAAAATGTTTGGCCGCGGCTTCAAAATCTTGCGCATGGCAGACCACCGACACCAGTAAAGAGACTGAGACCAACAGCGCGCGCATGGCGCGATAATACTGGGATTATGGCCGCGACGCAAAGCGAATTTGGCCGCAGGGATACTAGGAAGTCGCGCTCCTTTCCGACCAGCGGACGGCCTCCTTTAGCTGACAGCCGACAGCCGACGGCCGACAGTGACGGAAGAAGCAAATTCGGGTGTTGTCTGTCGCTGACTGAGACGGTTAGGTAGCGTGAATACACCATATCTTTCCGAACTGTCGGCTGTAAGCTGTAGGCTGTCGGCGGCGCCCGGACTTTCGGGCGCCCCGCGCCTGGATGGCCGCCAGCGACTGTTTGTGATAGAAGGCCGGTCATGCTCGAGACGCTGTCCAAAGGATTCCGCAACGCCAAAGCCCGTTTTTCGGGTGCGATTGAGCTGACGCCCGACAACATCGAGGCGGCGCTGCACGACGTCCGCATCTCGCTGCTCGAAGCCGACGTCGAATTCAATGTGACCAAAGCGTTTTTGGATCGCATCAAGGACAAGGCGATCGGCGAGACGGTCAAGTTGCGCGCCAAGATCGGCGATCGCGCGCTGTCGGCGACGCCAGAGCAGCATTTTGTCAAGATTTGTCAGGACGAACTGGTCGACCTGATGGGGCCGATAAGCGTCGACATCAATTACGCTAAAAAAGGGCCGACCGCGATCATGATGGTCGGTCTGCAGGGCTCGGGCAAGACCACCACCGTCGGCAAATTGGCACGCTGGTTCGAAAAGCAAAAGCGCCGCCCGATGCTGGTGGCGGCCGACATCTATCGTCCGGCCGCGGTTGAGCAGCTGCGCGTGCTTGGCGAACAGCTCGGCATGCCGGTGTTTACCGTCGAGGGCGGCAAGCCGCCGGAAATTTGCGAAGCGGCGCTGCGTCGCGCTTATGAGAGCAACCGCGACGTGGTGCTGTTCGACACCGCCGGCCGTCTGGCGATCGACGAACCGCTGATGCAAGAACTTGACGAAATCAAGCGGCGCACCAATCCACACGAAATCTTTTTTGTCATCGACGCCATGATTGGACAAGACGCGGTCAACACCGCCAAGACCTTCAACGATCGGGTCGGTGTCAGTGGCGTCATCTTGACCAAGCTCGACGGTGACGCCCGCGGCGGCGCCGCGCTCAGCATCAAAGAGGTGACCGGCAAGCCGATCAAGTTCCTCGGCATCGGAGAGTCGCTCGACAAGCTCGAAGAGTTTCGCCCCGAGGGGCTGGCGTCGCGCATTTTGGGCATGGGCGACATCGTCGGCCTGATGAAGGACTTCGAAGAGGTGGTCGACGCCGAGAAGGCGGAAGAAGACGCCGTCCGCATGCTCAAGGGCAGTTTCAACATGCAGGACTTTCTTGAGCAGATTTCGGCGATCCAGAAAATGGGATCGCTCAAAGACATTTTCGCCAAAATGCCGTTTTTCGGCGGCGCCCTGCCCGAGGGCGTCAACCTCGACGACAACGAGCTCACCAAGATTCAGGCGATGATTTCCTCGATGACGCTCGGCGAACGCACCCGGCCCGAGGTGTTTGTCACCACCTCGTGGGAGACCATCACTTCTTCTCAGGGGCAGCTGCAGCGACGCCGTCGCGCCCACGACTACGACGAGCGGCGGCTTCGGCGCATCGCCAAAGGATCGGGTCGCAAAGAGCAGGAAGTGCGGGAGCTACTCAACAAGTTTGCCATGATGCGACAGATGATGTCGCAGATGGGCGCGCAGACCGGAATGCTCGGAAAAATCCCCGGCTTTCGCCAATTCGCGCAGCTGAAAAAAATGGCTGGCGTCGATCTGTCGCAGATCATGAACGCCGCCGGCATGCCCGCGCTCGAGCGAAAATTCACCGTGCCGCGGGCGCAGTCGCAATCCGATCGCAACAAAGAAAAGCGCAAACGCAAAGACGCGCGCAAACAGCGCAAAAAAAACAAAAAACGGTAGTTCGTTAAACTCCCTTCAGTCGAATCTGTTTGTCGTCAAAAATTGCCAGTACCTCCAGTTTGCCGCCGAGCGCCTTCACGTAGCGCCGGAGCGTCGAGAGCAGGTGATCTTCGCGACGCTCCGTCTTGGACAGCTCTCCCTGGGTCATCTCGGCAAGCTCGGCCATCTCTGTCTGCGTCTTCCCGGTGAGCTCACGGAGCGCTCGGAGGTTCATTCCAAGTGTCTCGCCCTCTGCCCAGCGGCGTGAGGCCTTCTGACGAGCAGGATCTAGGTGTCGATTCTTTACATCCTGCCAGCGGTGGAGTTTCATCTTTTTCTTCGCCTTCTGCATGATCAGGGTATCGCCTTGACTGATTATTCTGTCAACGGAATAGTTTTCGATAAGTTCTCATCAATTGACCTGAAGGCGTTTTGACTCCACGATCGAAACATGTGCGTAACGAAGCGTACCCTGGTCACAAAGGCCGTCGACTGCGAGTTGGTGCTCAATCCCCTGGCTGAACTGCGCAAAAGGTTTTTGAAAAGCCCGCTGTCGGGAGCGGAAATGACGTGGGCGATCGCTGAAGGTCGGCCATGAGGGTGCTTGCTGCGGTTGTCCAAATGACTTCCCGCGGCGACCTGCAGAAAAATCTTGTTCGGGCGAGCGAACTGGTGGCGGAGGCGGCAGAGCGAGGAGCGAAGCTGGCGGTGTTGCCAGAAAATTTCGCGCTGCTTTCGGACCATGAACAGGCCAAGTTTTCCGTCGCTGAATCGGTTCCAGGCGAGGGGCCGATCCTGCGCGCGATGCAAGCGGCCGCGCAAAAGCACAACATCGCGCTGGTGCTCGGCGGTCTGCCCGAGCGGACCGATTCGCCGACGCAGGTACACAACACTGCAGTCTATCTCGACGCTGCGGGAAATATTTCGGCAGTCTATCGCAAGATCCATCTTTTCGACGTCGCGATTCCCGACGGTGCGACCTATCGCGAATCGGCGTCGGTGCGACCGGGCACCGAGGCGGTAGTGGCCGATACGCCATGGGGTAAACTTGGCCTTTCGGTTTGCTACGACGTGCGTTTTCCCGAACTCTATCGGCGCTTGTCGCAACTGGGCGCGCGCATGCTGGCGGTGCCGTCGGCGTTCACGCTGCATACCGGCCGCGATCACTGGCACGCGCTGTTGCGCGTGCGCGCGATTGAAAATCTCGCCTTCGTACTCGCTGCGGCGCAATTCGGCCGTCACCACGAAAAGCGGGTGACCTATGGACACGCGCTGATCGTCGATCCGTGGGGACAGATTCTCGCCGAGGTCGGCGATCACGAAGGCGTCGCCGTCGCCGAACTCGATTTTGATTACCAAGACCGAGTTCGCAAAGATCTGCCCTCTCTTGGTCATCGGCGCCTGTAGTCGAGCCCAAAACCGAAGGTCCGTAGGTCCGTCACTTTCGTGGGAGATTAGATGAAGTGGCTGGCCTCGAACGCGAACGAGGTGATGGGTTAACATCCCTCACTAAATCAACGCGCTCAAAGGCGCATGCGAGGGAGACCAGCCATGGAACATATA
>JAHFDU010000239.1 GCA_023248835.1 Myxococcales bacterium
GAGAAGGTAGATGCCCTCAGCGATGAGCGCGACCACGCTGTACCCGACGACCAGACCAATCGATAGCTCTTGCAGCGAGTGATCTTGCAGCAAAATCGCAGCGACGAAAAAAAGTGGAATCGCCGGGTATGTGAGCTGGTCGGGCAGCAGCATGTGATCGAGGTCGATGCCGGACAGAACGATCAAAGTGCCAACAAAGGCGAAACAGACAAGGAAATGCGCGGTTGCGTTGACCAGTGCGGGCGTATTTTCGGGGTCGAGGTTGAGTGAGTAGACGAAACGATAGTAGATCGCGAGTGCAAGCAGCAGCGTCAACAGCTCGACCAATGGATAGCGAAACGAGATCGACATACCACAAAAATGGCAGCGCCCGCGCAGGATGAGCCAGCTCAGGATCGGGACATTGTCGATGGCGCGGACTGGATTGCCGCAGCCGGGGCAGCGCGAGCGCGGCCGAGTCACTGATTCATAGAGGCCGATACGATAAATGCAAACGTTGAAAAAGCTGCCCCACAGCCCCCCCCACAGCGCGGCGATCGCCCAGCCCACCGGTGGAAGTACCAAGATCGCGAGTGGTGTAGGCGGTGTCATTTGGATCCAGTCGATCGAAAGGGATTTTCAATTTTTACCCCCTCGACAATCTGACCGTCGCTGAGGTCTTCGCTTAGAAGAATCGTCGCCCCCGCTTGGTGGGCGGCGGCGAGGATGAGTGCGTCCCCAAACGACAGGCGATGCAGCTCTTCGATCTCAGAGGCGCGCAGGAGAAGCTCGGCGCTCGCGGGATCGCACAGCCATGGCGCATAGTTTCGCACAATCTCTCGCGCGGTCGCGCGATCTAATGGCTTCGGTAGCTTGCGTGTGAGGGTGACGTAGAGCTCCTGCAAGACCTGAATGCTGAGAACGCCCTTACCCGACTCCCATAGGTGGAGCAGACGCTGTTTGGCAACCAGATGCTTGTTGTCAGCGTCGGCGTTGTGGGCGTAGACCAGAACGTTGGTATCAACGAAAACCCTATCGACGCGCATGCAGATCGTCCCGAGACCCTTGTCGCAGCTTTCCGAATCGGAAGCTGCGCTCGAGAAATGCGATCGCCCTGCGTCGAGCGGATTCGTAGGACTCCGCTTGCGCAACCATCTCGTCAATGGTTTGCGAAACCAGCGCGCTGATGGAACTGCCGCGCTCTGCTGCCAGAACGCGGGCTTTGCGGATGACCGCTGCCTCCAGCCGAACGGTTAGATTTTGCTTGGACATAGTTGTACGTGTAGCACGTACAATACGTGCTGTCGAGGAGAAAGGGCGTTGCGGCAGGGCGCCCGAAAGTCCGGGCGCCGCCGACAGCTCACAGCCAACAGCCTACAGTTTCGGGTTCATTTATGAAATCACCTGCCCTAGCCCTCCTTTCGAGAGCGAATTTACGGGAGGGTCAACGCGATTTTGCGATTTGTCTCCACTGTCAGCTGTCGGCTGTCGGCGGTGGTAAGAATCGCGAAGCGTGAATCAACGCCGACTTCCAGGCGCCCTGGGGTCGCTGATCCGCCGCCTTTAACCGCCGTCAAACTACGCTATAGTGAGCTCATATGAGAATGCGTACCCTTTGTCGGATTCGTCCTTCGAAAAAGTGAGTTGCATCCAACCAGTGGTGCTAGCGACTGCTTTGTTGGCGGCAAGTTCGTGCGCGCGCAAGGGGGCAGAGGATCTCGGCGCGCGCCGGTCGAGGCCGATCGATTTGAACAATCTCACCGAGCCAGACTCTTTGTTGGCTGCGCTCGGTCGCCCGGGGGCGGCGACGGATCCGCTGCTCGGTGCACATGCGCTGACGCTGCGCTCGTCGGTGGAGATCACGACTGCGGGACTGCCGATCGAAAAACTCGACGAAACTGCGCGCATGGATTGTGACGGCAAGGGAAATTTCCACCTCCTTCGCGACAACAGCCACAGACAAGGGATCGAGGCGCTCGGTGCCGGAAATTTGCTCTACGTGCGGCCGCGGTTTGCACCCTTTACTTCGCGGCGCGCCGAGGGCGACGATGCGGCACGTTTGCGCGCGCTGGTCGAGGGGCAGGCGGGTGGAATACTCAGTGTTTTTTCGGATTGGCTCGAGATCAAGGATGGCGGCCGTGCGACTCGAGAAGGCCGACTGATTCGATCTTTGGCGCTGCGTCGCGCCGAGTCACCCTTTGCAGCGCGCAAGCGATCGGTCGGAGGAAAATGGCACGAGTCGATGCAGGTCTCGACGCTGTCGGGAGAGTTGATGGTTGACGCTGCGACTGGCGTTGCGCGTGAAATGACCCTCGATGCGGCCTATACTTTCGTGCGCGAATCCGCAAGTAACCCAATCGCAGTGAAGTTGCACTTCGAGCAGCACACCGTGCCGCCCGACCCGATCGTTCCGCCAGTCGACGCTCTTCCGTCGCCGCGCCGGCCGAGGCCGCTCCTCGATAAACAGACGCTGCTCGACGGACTGGTCGCCGGTCCGCGTGAAAAAGCAAACTGAGATGCGGCCACTGGGAAAGATCGAACGGGTGGTGGTAAAGATCGGCAGTCGCTTGATCGCCGAGAACGTCGACGAGCGCGTCGGCATTTTAGCGCGCGAGGTCGCAGCGCTAAAGCGGCGCAACATTGAATCGGTGATTGTCACCTCGGGTGCGATTGCGCTTGGGATGCGGCGCTTACAATTGAGTGAGCGGCCGCGCACCATGCCCGGATTGCAGGCGGCGGCAGCCATCGGCCAGGGCCATCTCATTTTAGCCTACGAACGCGCGCTCGAACAGGAAGGGCTGCTGGCCGGGCAAGTGCTGCTCACCCACGACGATGTGCGCGATCGGAAGCGCTACCTCAACGCGCGTCACACCCTCGCCGAACTCTTGCGAATGGGTGCGGTGCCGGTGATCAACGAGAATGACACCGTCAGCGTCGACGAAATCAAATTTGGCGACAACGATCGCTTGGCCGCACTGGTGACTTCGCTGTGTGAAGCCGATTTGCTGATCATCCTTACCGACGTGGCAGGCCTGTACAACGGGCCGCCAGAAACCAGTCAGCTGATTTCCGACGTTCGCGACATCGACGCCGAGGCAATGCCATTCGCACAGGGGAGCGGATCCATGATCGGTACTGGCGGAATGCTCTCGAAAGTACAAGCTGCCAAGACGGCGGGGCGTTTTGGAGTGATCACGATGATCGCTTCGGGCCGCCGTCCTTCGCCGGTTCAGACGTTGGTCGACGGCGCCGCCGAGGGTACCGTGTTCTGGCCGAGCGTGTCGCGTTTGCAGAGCCGCAAGCACTGGATCGCCTACGCGCTCAAACCACTCGGCGTCTTGGTTGTGGATGAGGGTGCGAAGCGAGCGCTGATAGAGGGGAAAAAATCGCTTTTGCCCTCGGGGATCAAACGCGTGGAGGGTCATTTCTCGAGCGGCGATCCGGTCGCCGTCCGTGCCGAGGCCGGCGATGAAATCGCCCGCGGTTTGTGCGCCTTCGACGATCGGGAGGTGGCACTGATCATGGGAAAAAAATCGAGCGAACTAGAAGCCATCGTTGGTTACCGTTGCACCGAAGAGGTGATTCACCGCGACGATCTGGTCCCGCTGTAGAGTGCTTCGACGAGCTCAGCATGAGCGGGCCACTGTGACCCGTTCCTGAACTTGTCGCGCTGACCGCCCATACTCGACGCGATGATTCCTCAGCAGGCGGTAAAATCGATTGAGCGCGCTATCCAGTCGCGTGCCGAGCCACCGCGCCACTGTTGTGGCGATTGCGATCGATCGCGCCTGTCCGGTCACCGCAATCGCGGCGATGAACAACCCCATCACCGTGCATGTCGCTTGTCGCTCAAAGTACTTAGCAACGGAACCAAAAACGGGTATCTCTTTTCTGGGCTCACGGTTCCTCCTTTTGTTTGTCCACAAACAAAAGAGTCAGAACGCCGCGGTCTTGTGAAGATGTTGGCCACCCCTATAATGCCTTGGTGTTTATTCTTCGCCCAGCGAAACGGCTTCTCGAGAACGAGGACGACGGAATTAGCCCGAACGTTTTGCGACCCTTCAATGATGCATTGAACCTAGCCACGAATCGAGACCGCTTGTGGCAAAGAGCTTTTCAGCTTGGCTCGAGACGCAGGCGTCCAGACTCGAGCGTGGCGAGTTGGTCGTGATTGAATACAACGGCGGGACCTACAATAGAATTGCCGCACTCGCTTCCCTCAACGGACGGCTTGCACTCTGTCATATCCGAGGTGAAAACGTTGAAGGCCGGCGCCCGCGCATAGAGCACACTGTGCTTGCGAATCCGGATCATCTTACCGGCGTAGTCCTTTCGATTTTGAAACGCGGTCGTCGCTTTCGCCTTCAGAACCCCTCGGATGAAACACTCACTCTATGGCCGGCGGTGCGGGCGGTTGTCGGTGGTCCGAATACGAGTGAAGCCGAGAGAGCCCGCGCAGTGCTACAAGCTGCCTCAAACTGTCCAGGAGTTGAGCGTTGCGAAGTCACTGCCGAGCAATTCGCCGCTGATCTCACCGCTGAGCTTTGTTGACCATGTTTCGCTGTCTGCCCGAGTGGCGAGAGTTCGAAATCGCTGCCACGCGTGGCAATCTCATCCCTGTCTACTGTGAGTTGGTGGCTGACGGGGACACGCCGGTGTCTGCATACGCCAAGCTCGGTGGCGGCAACGATTCATTCCTGCTAGAGAGCGTAGTCGGCGGCGAAAAATGGGCGGCGTTTAGTTTCATCGGGGTGTCGGCGCATGCGCGCTACCGAGCGCGAGAGGGGCGTTACCAGATTGAGTACTTGGCACCGGATGGCGCGGTCACCAAGATCGAAGAGGGCAGTGCGCCGGATCCAATCGCGCCGCTTGGTGCGCTGCTGGCTCGCTATCGGCCGGTGGTTCCGCCGTCGCTGCCGCGGTTTTTCGGTGGTGCAGTCGGCTATCTCAGTTACGACGCGGTGCGGGCGTTTGAACGTTTGCCGTCGACTCTTTCTGAAGAACTCGATCTGCCGGATGCAGCGTTTGTGATCACCGACACGATTGTTATTTTCGACAACCTGCGGCAAACGATCAAAGTCGTCGCTTGCCCTTATGTCGAACCGGGCAGCGACCTTCGTCGAGCCTACGAACTTGCGATGCAGGGCATTGCGGAAATTGTTGCACGACTGCGAAGTCTGGCTCCATTGCGAACCTTAGGTCTCGACGGCACGCGGCCACTTGAGCACGTGCGTTCCAACACCAGCCGCGAGGATTTTGTCAGGAATGTACAGCGGGCGAAGGAATTTATTCTCGCTGGCGATATTTTCCAAGTGGTATTGTCGCAGCGATTTTCGGTCGAACTTGGTGTCGACGCTTTCGATGTCTATCGTGCGCTGCGGGTGGTTAATCCGTCGCCATACATGTTTCATCTGCAGTTTCCCGAGCTGCGCATCACCGGTGCCTCGCCCGAGGTGCTGGTGCGGGTCGAATCGGGAAACATCGAAGTACGACCGATCGCCGGCACCCGCCCGCGCGGCGGGACGCACGAGGAAGATCTGCGGCTCGAGGCCGAGCTGCGCGCCTCGCCTAAAGAGTGCGCCGAGCACGTGATGTTGATCGATCTGGGACGCAATGACGTCGGTCGTGTGGCTCGCCTTGGTTCGGTTTCGGTCGACGAGCAGATGGTGGTCGAGCGCTATTCGCACGTGATGCATTTGGTCTCGTCGGTGGTGGGCGAGGTGCGGCCGGATCGGCAGGCGCTCGACGTGCTGCGCGCCTGTTTTCCTGCCGGCACTCTGACCGGAGCGCCGAAAATTCGCGCCATGCAGATCATCGAAGCGCTTGAACCCATTCGACGCGGCCTCTACGGCGGCGCGGTGGGGTACTTGTCCTACACCGGCAATCTCGATCTGGCGATCGCGATTCGCACGCTCCTAAACAAAGACGGCCGCTACTATTTCCAAGCGGGCGCGGGCATTGTCGCTGACTCCGACCCTGAGGCCGAATACGAAGAGACGGTGGCCAAAGCCCGCGCCATGGTGCGAGCGTTAGAAATGGCGGCCGCAACATGAACAAAGACATTCTACTTATCGATAACTACGATTCGTTCACCTACAATTTGTTTCAATATTTCGGTGAGCTCGGTGCGCAAGTGGAAGTGGTGCGCAACGACGAAATTTCTGTCGACGAAGTCGGCACGCGCGGCCGCGCGATCGTGATTTCACCCGGGCCCTGCACCCCCAATGAAGCGGGCATTTCTCTCGAGGTAATTCGTCGCTACGCTGGCGTTTTGCCAATTCTCGGTGTTTGTCTCGGCCATCAAGCGATCGGCCAAGCCTTCG
>JAHFDU010000240.1 GCA_023248835.1 Myxococcales bacterium
ATATCTCGCCGAAGTCAAGGCGCGCGGTCTTGCCGAACACAAAGAACACAGAGACAACAGGCACTAGCCGGTTGCTCGAGCGGCTGTACTTCGCTGCTCACCAGCAACGCTCCACTGCCCTTCTGATTGCACACTCCGACTCTGGCGTTTCGTACCTCGAATTTGTTGCGGGCTGGATCCACAAAATCGACGTTTCTGGAATGGGTCACGAGACGGGCGAACAGCGCTTGGCCGCACTGCTCAAGCGCGACTACGTTTCGGCCACCGACACAACGATCGATCGGGCGAGGGGCGGCGAGTGTCGTCCGTTCCACCCCGCACTTGCACTGCGCAACTTCGTCGAGACACTCGCACTGTCTATCGAGGACTGGCGCCGGCAGGTCGGCGGCCGTGCTCTGCGACTGCGTCTTTCCCCCCACAGCAGCTGTTTGGCAGCCGACGAGCGACCGCTGGTTGCACTACTCAGCGAGCCGCGAACGCTGCACGAACTTGAGCCGCACGCCGCGTTGCCGCAGCGACTGTGGCGGCTGCTCACCTTCCTCGCCGCCGTAGGCGCACTGGAAGAGCTCGGCGATCCGAACGATTTTGCCACGCTCGAACTGTCCGTCGGCGCCACCGTCGACGAAATCAAACATGCCTATCATCGACTGGCGAACCAGCTTCATCCCGACCGGCATGTCGATGCCAGCAAGGACGAACTCGAGCAACTCGCGACTCGTTTCGCCGAGATTAGCGCTGCATATCGGCGACTCGCAGCGAAATGAGACATTGATCGACCATGGACAATTTTCTCATCACTCATCCACCGTTTGGTACCGGCGCAACCCCAAGGCCAGGCGCCCTAGCTTCCAACGTTCCGGCAGAATTGGCGCGACTCTTTCTATCGGAGCGCGCCAACACTCACGCGAACGGGTTCTTCCGGTTCGTTTCGGTCGAGCCGTTCCGGCACTATCTTTCATTGTGGGGCCTCGGTCCGGAGAAATGCAGTCCGTTCATCAAGTGTGCTTTTGGCCACCTGGTTTTCTATCACCATGAGCAGTATAAGGTCCTCAACCCAGTGTATGACTGCATCGACGTCCTCGGAGAGAAAGACGAACTCGACTTCGTCATGGACGTGATGCTGTGTGATCGTGTGGGACTTGAGCAGTCTTTCCTGATCGATGTGTACGAACAGGCGTTCCCCAGCCTGGGTGCTCCAGATATTAATGAAATGTATGCATTCGTGCCGCCGCTTGGCCTCGGAGGGAGCCGCGAGGCCACGAACGTTCAGAAGGTCGCGATGGAGCCGCAGATGATGATCCTCGCGCAGCTATGAATCGAACCCCTTTTTTTCGCGCACCGCTCAGATAGTACAGCGGAGCGATGCTGCCACCTCCGGCAGAACGATTCTGCGAACTGTTACGTTAGAGCATCGTTCTGTTTCTTTTTCGCAACCGTTCACGTCCCCCTGTCCGTGCACCCTGAGCGCAGCGCAGCGTCCTTCGACAGGCTCAGGATGAGCGGCCATAAGTCCCCCCCGATTATGCTGAGCTTGTCGAAGCACAAGCTCAGGGCGAGCGGGGCGTGGGGGCGTGAACGCTTACCTGTTTTCTTCTCAACTCACGTAGGCGTTCGCGTTCGGCGCGGGCGGCGGCGGCATCACGAGCGGCGCGACCGCCGAGAACAAAACCGATGGCGATGCCAAACAGCAGCACAAAAGGGATATAGACCACGTGAGCAGCAGTAGGGAATCCCATCAGACGCTCTTTTTCTCGATGCGACGCTTGAGTTCTTGCATTTCCTCTTCAAGGCGGCGGGTGCGCAATACCACTGTGGCGACATAGAGGAGCAGCGCACCGAAAATAAATCCGTAGGCACCAGCCACCAAACGCGGCGCCGGCACCGACTCGCCGCGCGCCATCATGTCGCCATTTACCGGCTCAAATCCCTCTTTGTCGGCGGCCGCAAGTGCAGTGCCGCCGCCAAGAAGAAGCAGAAGAACAAACATCATCACTTTCATTGTGCGTCCTCCCAATCCTCGACTGCTAAAACCAATTCATCACGTGCGACGCGCGCCGCTTCGAGCCGCAAACGCAACTCAAGTAGAACAAAAAACAAAAGAGTGAACGACACCAGCGCCAGCCAAAACGGACCTCTCATCCCCGGTCCCAGCGTCGACACCACCGTCGTTTTGGGATGAATCGTCCGCCAGAACTGCACCGAAAGATAAATCAGCGGCACATCGGCCGCGCCAAACAGCGCCAGTGCGGCGGCGAGTTTGCGCGCGCCCGGGCCGCCGTACTTGCGGGTAAATAGATAGGCGAGAAAAATGAACCATAAAATGAGCGTGGTGGTGAGTCGGACGTCTTCCCATTTCCAATAGCTGCCCCAAGCTTTGCGCGCCCACAACGGACCGGTCACCAGCACACACAAACCAAACAGCACGGTCAATTCTGCTGCGGCGAGCGCAATCCGATCGCCGCGTTCGGAATTGCGAAACAGAAACGCCGCCGATCCGCCGGCGCAAACAAACGCGCCGGAAAATGTCAGCCATGCGACCGGCACGTGATAATAAAAAATCTTTTGTACCAACCCCATCGTCACTTCGCGCGGCGCAGCGACGATGAGCTGCGGCGCCATCGCCAAGCCAAATACCGCGAGCGTCAGCACAATCAAAAACCAGGGTGAGAGTTTCATCCCGTTCATGCCTCTCCGGCAGTGACCACGTGTTCAAACAGCCAGACTCCGAGGGAAACAAACACTGCATCAAACACCACTAGGAAACGCAGCCAAAAAGAAATCTGCGCCGCATCACCGCCCGACAAGAGCAGTGCAGTGGCGCGGGTGCCGGCGATCAGCACTGGCAGCGTCAAGGGATAGAGCAAAAGTGGCAACAATACCTGTCGGCTCTGGGCGCGCCCGAGCGCTGCGCCAAAAAGCGCCGCCACGGCAGAGAAGCCGACGATGCCGAGCGCCAATAACAAAAGTAGCGTCGGCCAGATCTCGCCCACCATGGCGCCAAAAAGAACCACCAAAAGCACCAACGCCACCACCGCCACCAGCGCCATCAAGAGCGCAATGCCGGTGAGTTTGGAGACGTAGATCACTTCGCGCGCCATCGGAGAAAGCAACAGGGCGCGAAAGCTTGAACCTTCACGCTCGCGTTCAAAGCCGCGAGCAATGCCGACGGTGCCCGACAGCGCCAACGCCACCCAAAGCACCCCTGAGCACACCTCCGCCGAGGGCCGATCGCCCGCCAAAAACGCGAAGACAAAAATCAGCATCACCACCGCGGCAAAAAACAGCGTCGCCAGCGCCAGCTCTTGGTTGCGCCATTCGACGCGTAAATCTTTGCCTAGCAGCGTGAGCACGTCGCGGATCATGACGGACCTATAGCAGGATCGACGCTCTGTTTGTAGATCGCCGCCAGCGCCGCGCCAGTGCGCTCCTTGAGTGCGCCAGAAAACGTGACCCGACCGCGCACCAGCACCACAGCACGGTCCACCAAATCTGAAAGCGCGTCAAAGTCGTGCGAAGCACAGAGCACCATCGCTCCACGCGCTTTTTCTTCGGCGATGAGTCGTCCCAGCATCGCCGCACCCGAGCGATCAAGACCGGTGAACGGTTCGTCGCACAAGATCAAATCGGGGCGATGTAAGAGCGCACGAGCCACTGCCAATCGCTGCATCATGCCGCGCGAATAGGTGCGACACGGGCGTGTGGCAGCGTCCTCAAGCCCAACCCGCTCGAGCAGCTGCAGCGCGTTTTTTTTTTCGACGCGATAGAGCCGCGCGAAAAGTTCGAGATTCTCGCTGCCGGTCAAGTCGCCATAACACATCGGTTCGTGCGCGATCACTCCAATCAGCCCACGCACCGGCTGGCTCGGCGTCGGCGAGAAATTCACCGTGCCCTCACTGGGCTCGAGCAGTGTCGACAGGATCGAAAGCAACGTCGATTTACCCGCTCCGTTCGGGCCGAGGAGTGCCACCAATTCTCCCGCGTTCAGTGTCAGATCAATGCGCTGCAGCGCGCGCTGGGAGCCGTAGACTTTGCCGACTCCTTTTACTTCGACGCGTTCAAGCATCGACGCCCAGTTTTTGGTCCAGGTCGATCACGCGCTGCAAGAGTTTTTCGCGATGTCGCGCGTCGACCGGCGACTTGAGCTCAAACGCCACCAAGGTTTCAAACGCAGCATTTCGATCGGCCGCAATCCCACTCTTGCTTGCCCCTCCACCCGCCGCATACGCCACCAGCGCGAGGACGATCGCACACGCCAGCGCCGCCGCGACCAGTCGTTGGCGCGACGACGAGTACGGCAATCCAGTGAGCTCAAACGTAATCGCGCCTCCTGCCGGAGATCCCGGCGCCCGAAAGAGCAACACCTTGCCCTCGCCCACTTCCCGTTCTTCACTCTTGCCGCTTGCCTGCGCGCCGCTTCCCTCAATGCCAACGCCCTCGAAATAGGGCACCACCACCGCCACGTCTGAAAACGCAATCGGCGTCGCTTGGCGAATCGCCAATCGATCCTTTTTGTAGGCGAGCACAAACAGCACTTCTAGTTTGGTCTGCCCCGGTGGGATCGGCCCCTTGTAGAGCGCCGCATCGCCCTGCACCGAAAAATTGGGCGGGCCCTCGCCCATCACTTGCGCGCTTACCGCGCCTTCAGGAAGCGGCAGTCGCAAGCCGCTTGGCCCCGGATCGACCGGTGACGTGCCGCTGTTTTCGAGCAACCACACCGCGCCGCCCTGCAGCGCTTCGTCGCCGACCTGAAAAAAAAGATGCGAGCCACGCTGAAGCGACAGCAAAGCGAGATCGCTCGAGGTCGCGACCACGGCCATGACGACGCGGCTGCCATGCCCCTTCTGCAAACGAAACGGTTTGGACGAAAAGCGCGCGCCTTGATGCAGAACTTCGACCAAATAGCCGGAGTCGGAGCCGACCTCGAGTCCAGAAAAACGCGCTTCACCTAAGGCGTTGCTTTTGCCCTTCTTCTCTTCGACTTCGCCGGCGCCGGTGCGTGCATGGCCGAGAATAATTTCGACCGCTAGAAGCGGCGCTTGTTTGGCGTCGAGCGCCCGCACCACCAACGTGCCTTCGGCTAGCTTCGCGTCGACCCTAGCCAAACCATCGACGGTCCCCACTCCGCCCGCCGAAAACACCAACATCACCCGCACCCCCGCCTCGGCCGGCATTGAAATCGGTTGCGTCACCAGCTCCTGTCCGTCCGACTCGGCACGCGCAAACCACGGCCCGTCGGCAAGGCCCGGAAAAGTGGCACGCCCCGCCTCATCGGTGACTTGTTGTTTGAGAAGATTTCCCTTGTCGTCGAGCAGCTCAACTGTAACGCCCACCAGTCGATGGCTGAGTTCGCCGCGAATCAGACGCACCGTCAGGGTATGCGCTGCCACTTGCGGATCAGGACGCGGAATTCCCGACATGCGCGAAGGATCGACCATCATCGGCTGCGCCGAAGCCACCCCACCCAGCGCGAGCACGAGCAAAAGTCTTTTCACCGCGCCACCAGTGCACGCCCACATTTTTTGCAAAACGCCGCGTCCGGGTCGTTTGGCTGCTCGCAACCGGGGCAATTTTGTCGACGCTGCTTCTCGACACGCGCGCGCAGCTCATCTTCGATGCGAGCACGCCCATCACTCGGCACCTCATCGAGCGCTTTCAAAATCGCCAGCGCTCGGCTGCGATAGCGGCTGTTGGCCTCCTCGAAGTCGCGCGACGAAAGCTTGCCCATCTGATAGTCGAATTCAAGCTCGCGGAGCGCTTTGTAGAGCGCCCTTTTTTCGCGCTCGAGCTCTTTGCGCTGGCGCGCGACTACTACTGTCACCTCGGCCACCGGCGACCATAAGACCCGTGCCGCCGAGGACAGCAACCAGGTCGAAATCACCAACGCCGCGGCAGCAAGTCCGATCCACACCGCCGTCGGGCCAAAGCGATGGACCGACAGCCCGGTTGCTACCGTGACCAGAAGCGCGGCTGCAAAGGCACCGAGTGACACCCGGGTGGCGGTAGACAGGGTCATCTAATCTAGGTCGTTGAGTTCATCTTCGAGTCGCTCAGCGTATTTGTCGTTGTCGGCGGTCGCGGCCGCAGACGGAGACTCTTTGGGACGCGCCGAACGACGCGCGATGGCGATCAGAAAAATCGCCGCCGCAACAAAGCCCGCATAGGGCAGTGCCCAGGCCAGTCGATTGAAGCCGCGATCGAGCGGCACCACCAGCGCCGACTCGCCCGGATAGCTCGCAAGCTCATAGGCGATCACTTGATCGTAATTTTTGCCTGCGTCGATGAGATCCTGAATTTTTTTGCGC
>JAHFDU010000241.1 GCA_023248835.1 Myxococcales bacterium
GCCGGCCTCAGCGACGTGGTGATAACCCACAGCGACGGCGGCATTGATGCTGGCCACAGCGACGGCGGCGTTGATCAGGGACACTATGACGCCGGCCATGATGCCACCCGCGTCGATCTCGGCCATGGTGATTCCGGTCGCGATGCCGGTGTGGATGCCTGGAGCTCTGGGCACGGCGGCTAGCCGAGCCTCGGAAATTGACAGTCGCGGTTGACCAGACCACTGTTGGGGCATGGGCCGGCCGGATTTTCACCGCACCACGCTTAGTCACCGCGACAGAGGGTTGGCCGAGCTCGAGCACTTGCTCGACGAACAGATCGCCCGCGCGCAAGCAGCGCCGCCGCTTCCGCAAGATAGCGCTGAGCAGCAGATCGAGGCGATTGCGCTGCTGCGCGATGTACAGAAAAATCCGGGAAACTACAACTACGATCTGCTGGTGGAGCATGCGGACGACAAAGCGAGATACGGCAGCTTTGTATTCTTTGTCGGGATTGTCGCCACCGCTTACCTCAAGGCGGTAGACGAGAGTCACGGCCGCTCAGGCGACAAGGCTTGGCGTCGTCATGTCACCGCAGCTTGGGCTGGTACTCAGGAAGAGAGTGAGCACTCGGGCAAATCCGCCGGAGCCGCGAAAGCAAAGGATCCAAAGGTGCGGTAGTTACTCGGCCTGTCGCGCCTGGTTATCTTGCGGAAAAGGCGTTTTTACGCGTGCGATCAGCGACGCAGCGACTCGCGCTTCAGCGACGGTGGCGCGGCGAATTTCGAAGAACACCGCGACACCCAACCCGGCGGCGCCGAGCACCAGCGGCGGCAGAAACTGAGCTGAAAAACGCCAGCACAGCGCAGTTGCGATCAGCGTGAATGCGGCCAGCATGCGCGCAAGATGCGACAGCCGCCAGCGCAAAGTGGCGCGAGAAGGAAAGAGGAAGCTCTTCAAATCGAAGAGCGCGCCGCCGACTGCGAGAAAGCCCAAGCTAAGCACCAGTCCCCCGGTGCGGTCGTGTTTGATCATCGCAAGCCCGGCGCCCCAGCCGCAGAGACCGAAGCCGCCGCCGAGTGTGATCGCTGCCAGGGCCCAGTCGCGCCGAATCGGAAGGCCTCTCTGGGCGCGGCGGATCCAAACTCGCCGTCCGCTCACGGCGAAATAGGCGGCCACCATGGCGGTAAAAAATTCCAGCAAATCGGCGCCGAGAAACCGAATGCGGATCCAAGTGACAAGCGAAAAAAACATCGCCAAACTGACAAACCAACTGCCGTACCGACGGTGGGCATGGCCGCCCTTCTTGGCGATCATCGGCGCCAGCGCAACCGACAAGGCCGCGGCACCGACGGCAATTTGTAAAATTGAAAAAATTCGCTCAGTCACGATTCCCTCGCGGTACATCCTAGTACGAAAGGCTATTCACTGACAGCCGACAGCCGACAGTTTCACTGGAGGTATCGCGCTTCGCGCGATGTTGATTATTGAAAAATTGTAACCGTTCACGTCCCCACGCTCCGCTCGCCCTGAGCTTGTCGAAGGGCAGATTCACCTTGTTTTCGCCCTTCGACTTCGCTGCGCTCCGCTCAGGGTGCACGGACAAGGGGTAGCGTGAACGCTTACGAAAAATTTTGGTGCGGAGCGTCAGCTCTCTGGCAGTTTCCGATCTTGGCAGTTTCCGATCTTGGCAGTTTCCGATCCTAGTAGTTTCCGATCCTAGTAGTTTCCGATCCTAGCAGTTTCCGATCCTAGTAGTTTCCGATCCGAGTAGTTTCCGATCCGAGTAGTTTCCGATCCGAGTAGTTTCCGATCCGAGTAGTTTCCGATCCGAGTAGTTTCCGATCCGAGCTGTTGGCTGTGAGCTGTTGGCTGTGAGCTATTTCTCTGGCAGTTTCCGATCTTGGCAGTTTCCGATCCGGAGCTGTTGGCTGTCAGCTATTTCTTCCCTGCAGCGCCGGTGCGGCGGGTTTGCAGCCACTGGCGTTCGAGATCGGTAAACTGTTTTCGCAGTTGGGGGGAGGGTTGAACTTCGCCGTCACGCAAAAAGTGGTGGAAAAACAATCCATACTGCGAATCGGCGCGACGTCTGATCAGCGCCTCGATGTCAAGGTCGGCGCCACCGCGAAAGTTCATCAACAGCCGCGTTTGCATGCCGAGTGCGAGCGGCGGCGTGCTTGCCGGGACTTGAATCAGTGCCCCGAGCAGACTTAGGTTGAGAAGTTCGGCGGAGATTTCGCGCTCGCCGGCGATAAGACGAGTCTTGGTGCCGGCCTCGGGCGAAATTGGTATGCGAAAGGCGCTGCGACCGTCGAGCGGATTCATCGCCTGCAGCACATCGATTTGCGCCCGCATCCTATCGCCTGCAGCTTCGAAATTTATTTCGGCAGAGCGAACTCTTCCGACGGAGAAATGGCGCTGGTTGTCATGGGCGAACACAATCGAACACAGCTGCGGCGGCTGCAGATCAGCTGGGTTGGCGATGGTTACGTCGAAGGTGAGCGACGGTGCCGAGACATGGACGAAGCGCGCCGCAAATGCGGTTGGAGGATCGGAGAACAGCACAAGCTGCGCGGTCTTTTGTAAACGAACACACTCGGAGAGCACGGGTGAAGATTGTTCGACAGCCATCCGTAGATTATATCAAAAGATCGGGGGGGGCTACCTAAATCTAGAAAATCTTCGTTGCGCGTGCAGTTTGTCGAGCGCCGCCTGCATCTTTTTTTGCACCAGCGCGTGCCCCTGCTTCAGTACTTGTGGGTCGGCCGGATCCACTTGGCCGAGCTCCTCCCACAATAGAATCGGTTGTAGCACCTGCACGCGAATTTTTTGTGGCAACGGCAGTTGCGGCAGCGGTCCGAAGCCGACGCCCCACGGTAAACCGAGCCAGATCGGGAAGATATCGGAGCGAACCAGTTTGCGCAGGCGCAAAAGGCGCGCGATTGGACGACCGCGCGAAAGGATCATCAGGGTTTCGTGCGCGCCGACGGAAACCACCGGAACGATCGGCACCCGATGACGCAATGACTGGGCGACAAAGCCGGTGCGACCGCCTAAATCGATGTGCTTGCGCTCCGAGAACGGCCGAAATGCTTCATAAGCGCCACCGGGATATACAAACGCGCTCGAACCCGCATCCAGGATCTCGGAGCAGTGCTCGTGCGAGGCCGGCAGCACGCCGCAGCTGTGCAACAGTGCGGTCAACTTCGGATGAATGCGAAACGGAAAATCGTGCATCAACCAGTGCAGCGGCCGGGTGTAGTTGAAATGGAGGTGCCAGGCGACGCCGAAACAAAGCGCGTCGACAGGGATGTAGCCACCGTCGTGGTGGCTGACCAACAAAGCCGGCTCTGGTGGCACCTGCTCAAGTCCGCGTACGTGGCTGCGGAAATACCACTCGGTCAGCGGACGCACCCAGCCGACAACGCGCCGAACCGCGTCAAAATTGATCTTGTCGGCTAGTGAGTGCGAACCTGGCGTCGCGCTAAGTGGGCTTGGCGTCCGAGCGGTTGCTGGTGCAAAAGCGCGGTGAGAAAGCGGTGCAGTGGGCGCAGCACTGCTTCTGGATCCTCGATAATCGGCATGTGGCCACATCCGTCAATCACCTCGAGCGCGCCCTGGGGCAGCGCCTGGACAAAGCGAGGTACCGGATGAAGCGGCAGCAGCCGATCCGATCGACCCCAAATCACCAGCGTCGGCATGGTGAGCCGATGTACGTCGCCGAGCAGGTGACGCGCCATCAAATCGCGCCTGAGTGCGTGTAGCACCACTGCGAGATCGCGACAAAAACGTTGATCGGGACGAGTGAGACATTGTTCTGCAAACCTTGCCGTGCGTTGGTTTTTGGCTTTTACCACAAAATTAAGCATACGCGAGGCATTTTTTTCGAGCATCGGCCGAACCCACTCCGGACGCACCAGCGTCTGCACCGCCAAACGGGTAGGGAGTGAAAACTTGCTTAGGCCGGCCGAACTTATCAGCACCAGGCCGAGGGCGCGTTCGGGAAAGCGCAGCGCGACATCTGCCACCACCAGTCCGCCGAGTGAGTGGCCGCACAGAACAGCGCTGGGAACGTGCAAGTGATCCATCAGGGCTTCGACGGCACCGGCGAGAAAAACGATCGAATAGTCGCGTCGCGGCTTGCCAGAGAGGCCAAAGCCGGGCAGGTCGAGACCGATGACGCGATAGCCGGCCGCATGCAGAGGCCGAGTCAAGTATTCAAAGTGGGTGAAATTGCCGCCTAGCCCGTGGACGAAAACAATCGGCAGCCCGTCTCCCTCGTCGAAGTAGCACAGCGGCACCTTGCCGAAATGAAAAACACCGTGCGGATGGGAAAACGTCTCAGAACGCGACGGATGAAGAACCGGCGACAGTTTCGTCACGCAATTACCATATCACCGACTCGTCAAAACCACCAATTCTGTGGTACCACCCTCTCAGGGGTGCTCGGAAGTCGGCGTTGATTCGCGTTTCGCGATTCTTACCACCGCCGACAGCCGACAGTGGAGAAAAATCGCGAAATCGCGTTGACCCTCCGTGAATTCGCTCTTGAAAGGAGGACTAGAGTAGGTGATTTCATGAATGAATCCGAAACTGTAGGCTGTCGGCTGTGAGCTGTCGGCGGCGCCCGGACTTTCGGGCGCCCCTGGTACGACCCTTCGACCCTTCGACAAGCTCAGGGCGGGCGGGTGATGAACGGGCGGGGCACAAAAAGGAGAGGTGATGGCAGTCGAAGCTGCACAGCTGATGGAAAAGTTGACCGCTTTGGCGCGGCGGCGCGGGTTCATTTTTCAGTCTTCCGAGCTCTATGGCGGCATCAACGGCGCCTGGGACTATGGTCCGCTTGGCGTCGAGCTCAAGCGCAACGTCAAGGCGGCATGGTGGCAACAAGTGGTCACCGATCGCGAGGACGTGGTCGGGCTCGATTCGTCGATCCTGATGCATCCGCTGGTGTGGAAAGCCTCGGGCCATGTGCAGAATTTTGCCGACCCAATGGTCGACTGCAAAAAGTGCAAAAAGCGCTATCGGGTGGACGAGATCGAGCCCGAATACGAGACCACCGGCAAGGTGCCGACTCAGTGTCCAGATGCGAAGTGCAAAGGCGAACTGACCGGGGCGCGCAAATTCAATCTGATGTTTGAGACCCACCTCGGGCCGGTGGCCGATTCAGCGGCGAAAACATTTTTGCGGCCAGAAACCGCGCAAGGAATTTTTGTCAATTTTCAAAACGTGGTGAATTCGACTCGTATCAAGGTGCCCTTCGGTATCGCTCAGATCGGCAAATCGTTTCGTAACGAGATTAATCCGCGCAATTTTACCTTTCGCTCGCGCGAATTCGAACAGATGGAGCTCGAGTTTTTCTGCAAGCCGGGCTCCGACGACGACTGGTTCAAGTACTGGGTCGAAGAGCGAAAAAAATGGTACGCCGGGCTAGGCATCAAGATGGATCGCTTGCGCTTTCGCGAGCACGAGAAGGAAAAACTTTCGCACTATTCCAAGGCCACCACCGACGTCGAATATCTTTTTCCGTTCGGCTGGGGCGAGCTTGAAGGCATCGCCAACCGCACTGACTTTGATTTGCGTGCGCACCAAATTGGCATGCGTTCGGTGGGAAAATGGCGCGGCGAGGAGTTGCAAGATTTCAAATTGGTCGACGAGGATCCCGAGCACCAGTCGGGCAAGCTCAGCTATTTCGACGACGAAGAAAAGCGGCGCTATATCCCCTATGTCATCGAACCCTCCGCCGGCGCCGACCGCGCCACGCTGGCGTTCTTGTGCGACGCCTACGACGAGGATGAGGCGGGTGGCGAAGTTCGCTTCGTGCTGCGCCTGCATCCCCGATTGGCGCCGGTCAAAGTGGCGGTGTTGCCGCTCGTGAAAAAGGACGGAATGCCGGAGCGGGCGCGGCCCCTGTATGACGCGCTCAAAAAACGCTTTGCTGCGGTCTATGACGACTCGGCCGCGATCGGCAAACGCTACCGTCGCCAGGACGAAATCGGCACCCCGTTTTGCGTCACCATCGACGGCGACACGCTCAAAGATGGAACGGTTACGCTACGCGAGCGCGACTCGATGAAACAGCAACGCATCAGCGAAGAATCAGTAGTGGCTTTCGTCGACGAGCGCATTTACGGAATGCGATAAGGCTTTTTGCTTTCCGATACCAGGACTCCTGCGGGAAAGGACCCCTCCGGGGTGAGTGAAGGGGTTCGAACCCTCGACCCTCGGATCCACAATCCGATGCTCTAACCAGCTGAGCTACACCCACCAGAACTTGGCAAGAGGTATGGCCCACTCGCAGGCTTCCCGTCAA
>JAHFDU010000242.1 GCA_023248835.1 Myxococcales bacterium
GCGATGGTGCGCAACTTGGCCATCAAGCGAGCGATGGTGATGTCGATGAGCTCGTGGTTTTTGACGTCGATCGCTTCGGGATAAAAGCTCGACAGCGCCACCACCATCGCCGACAAAATCGCCATCGGATGCGCGGTCATCGGAAAGCCTTCAAAAAACCGCTTCATGTCTTCGTGGATCATCGAGTGACGGGTGAGCAGGCGCGAAAAGTCGGCGAGCTCGGTTTTGTTGGGCAGCTTGCCGTAAATCAACAGATAAGAAGTCTCGACAAAGGTCGACTTTTCGGCGACCTCCTCGATCGGAATGCCGCGGTAGCGCAAGATCCCCTTTTCGCCATCGAGAAACGTGATCGCGCTCTGCACCGGCGCGGTGTTCATGTAACCGTAATCGAGGGTTACCAGCCCGGTCTTGGCGCGCAATTGCGCAATGTCGATAGCGCGCTCGTTTTCAGATCCCGCCACCACTGGCAACTCCAAACTGGTGCTGCCCACCGTAATCTGCGCTTTGTCCGCCACTTTGTCCTCCTCGCCGATAAAAGGCCGGCTAATACTGTAAACTGGTTCGACAGCGAAGTACAGAGCCGCGCGTTGCCGTTCAGGGGCACCCGGAAGTCGGCGTTGATTCGCGCTTCGCGATTCTTACCACAGCCGACAGCCGACAGCTGACAGCTGACAGTAGAGAAAAATCGCAAAATCGCGTTGACCCTCGCGTAAATTCGCTCTTGAAAGGAGGACGTAGGTGATTTCATGAATGAATCCGAAACTGTAGGCTGTCGGCTGTGAGCTGTCGGCGGCGCCCGGACTTCCGGGCGCCCGAAACTGTAGGCTGTCGGCTGTGAGCTGTCGGCGGCGCCCGGACTTCCGGGCGCCCCTGGCTCAGAACGCGGGAAGTTTGACTTCAAATCGGGCGCCGCCAGCGCTGCTCTCCCGTACCTCGATGTGACCGCGGTGCTGTTCGATGATGCCGTGCACAATCGGCAGCCCGAGCCCAGAGCCACTCGGCTTCGTCGTAAAAAACGGTTCGAATATGCGACTGCGCGCCTCGGGAGCGATGCCCGGGCCATTGTCCTCGACGGCCATCAAGACCGCGTTGCCGTGACGAGAAGTTTCCACTGCGACCAAGCCGCCATCGGGCGCTGCCTGCAGCGCGTTGAGTACTAAATTCATCACCACTTGCTGTAGCCGCTGCGGGTCGCCACGCACCTCGCCGACGTCCGCCAGCGCCCGACGCACTTTGATGTGACGCGCTTCCGCGTTGGGCGCGACCAAGTCGAGCACTCGATTGCACAGAAGCACCAGATCAACCGACGCTGACGCCAATTCACGCGGACGAGCAAACTGTAAGAAGTCTTCGAGGATGTGATCAAGGCGCTCGATTTCATCGCGCACCAAGTCGAGCGGCTCCTGCAGCTGTTTGCGTTCGCCGTCGGGCAGCCGAGAAAGCCGACGCTCAAGGACAGTCAGTTGCAAGAGGGCGGAGTTGAGCGGGTTGCGAATTTCGTGCGACAGACCAGCGGTGAGCGTGCCAACCGCGGCGAGCTTTTCGGCGACTTGGGCTCGCCGCCGCAGTTCCGCCTTTTCCTCCACCAGTACCACCTGCCGGATCGCCTTATCGACAGTCATTAGCAGATCCGCGGTGGCGCACGGTTTCATCAGATAGGCGCAAGCGCCGGCTCGCACCGCCGCAGCTGCGGACTCTACTGTCGCGTAGCCGGTGAGCAGAATAATCTCGGCCTCGGGCGAAATTTGCCTAAGATCGGCCGACAGCTCGATGCCGTCACCGTCGGGCAATCGAACGTCTATTAGCGCGACATTAAAACCAGTACGACCGAGCTCACGCGCGCGCTGGCAACTGCCCGCCGACAGCACTTCATATCCTGCGTCTACCAAGATCTCGGTCAGATTTTCGATCTGCGCCGCATTGTCATCGACGATCAAAATGCGTCGCACCGCACTCATGCCGCAGCCGGGTAGAGACCTTCAATGGTCGCGAGCAGCGCGTCAACATCAAACGGCTTGGTAAATAGCTTCTCCTCGGCGACGGAAAAAGAGGCGGCGTAAGCCGTAATCACCAAGAGCGGCAAGCGAGGAAATTTGGCCGCCAACTGGCGCAAGGCCTCGCCGTCGGGACCACCGGGCACCCGCAAGTCACAGAGGGCGACGAACGGCTCAAGTCCGTTATCCAGTCGCTCGGTCTCGCTCACTGACGCTGCGGTTACGGCAGAGAAGCCTTTGCAGCGCAAAATCTCGCACAGGTTGTCTGCCAGGTGGCGATCGTCTTCGACCAGTGCCACCAAGCCGTCGCGTCGCGCTACCGCCAAGAGTTCGATCAGCATTCCGATCGGTGCCGGCTTGGGAAGCACCGCGAGCAAGCCTTCCTTACGCGCAGCGGCCAAGTCCTGTGCGTCGGTGTATGCGGTGATCACCACCGCTGGCAAACCCGGGTCGATGCGACGAATCCGCTGCACCAGCTCGGCGCCACCCATCACCGGCATGCGCATGTCGGTGACCAGCGCATCAAAGCGAGTCTGTGCGACCACGACCAACGCCGATTCGCCCCCCGACACCACGGCTACTTCGGCGCCTTGATCCTCCAAGATCTCGGCCAGATTTTCGCCGAAAGCGCGGTTGTCATCGACGATGAGATAGCGCCGCATGGTCACACCTGCACCGGCAGCCGCACAACGAAGCGAGCGCCTTTTTCACTCGGGACGTGTTCGATGGTGCCACCGTGCTGCATCACAATGCGGCGACACAGAGCAAGCCCGAGGCCGATTCCCTTGGCCTTGGTGGTCACCAGCGGCTCAAACAGACGCCGACGCACCTCTTCCGGCACCCCTTTACCGGTATCTTGAACGCTGACTTCGACACCACCGTTTTCAAAAACGCCCGCCACCGTGCAGGTGCCGTTCGACTCCATCGCCTGTGCGGCGTTGATAAAAAGATTGACGAACACTTGGCGCAATTTTCCGCGATCGGCAAACACCGTCGGCAGCTCGGCCAAATTCTGCTTCACTAAGCGAATCGACTGCAGCGCCGTCACCTGTGCTGCCGCATCCTCAATGATTTCTGCGACGTGCAGCTCTTCGAGCTTGAGCGGCCGATCGCGAATCATGTCGAGTAGATCCGCAATGATTCCGCTGGCGATCTCGACCTGCTCGCCGATCCGATCGGCATGTTTACGCGCTCGCTCGTCGGTGGTGCGCCCCTTTAGAATGAACAGCGATGACTCGATCACGCCGAGCGGGTTGCGCAACTCATGACCGATCGATCCCACCAGTTGACCAAACGTCGACAGTCGCTCCGCCTTGGCCTTCTTGTCGAGCAGGTCTTCCCGATAGGTGTGCAGCATGATGGCAAGTTCGAGATCAAGGATCTTGTCGAGCGCGGTCTCAGCGTGGTGCCGTTTCTCTGGCTCACCTGCGTAGGCTTCCGCAGCGATGTTACTGAGCGCTTGCCGGACCACATTCATCGCGCCGAACATATACTGTTGTGGCAAGTCGATGCGCACGTGGACACGACCGATGCGGCAGCGCAGCTCAAAGTAGACCTCATCCCACGGTCCAGAAAACAGCTTGTCCATCCACTCGACCAGTGTTTTCTTCAACCGGCCGATCTGGCTCTCGCCAGCGAGCGCCTGCCGAGCGCCGTCGTGTGCCAAGATCTGCGCGTAAAAAACATCCGCCACCTGTTCAAAATGCGGCGCCACCATCGGATGCATCGCGCGTAAGGCGGCGCCATCCGCATCGGTAAACCCGACATAGCGTTTCAGCTCTTCAAACAAAGTTTCAGTCACGGCGCAAAAGTAACCACGGGCGCCCTTCTTTTCAACCCAATCAATAGCAAATGACATGCCACAGCTGTTCATCCCGCATACGCTCGACCGCGCGCAGAATTCGCGATCAGATCCCTCAAAAGCGCATTTTTTTCGCGTTTTCAGCAGTAGCTCCCCGCAAACCGTTGGCACTTGACGTGCACAAGCCCCTAGTCAAATGGACCTAACACGAAAAAAAACCATCTTGGTCGCAGTCGATTTTAGCCACGCCACTGAACGAACTCTGCAAACCGGTCTCGCGTTGGCACAGTCGTGGAACATGGAGCTTGCGCTCTGCCACGTGTGTCGCCCGGTTGCAGTGACGCCAGCCACGTCGCTGTTGCCACTTTCCGACGAATTCGTGATGCAAGAAGAGGCGCACCGTTCGCTGGTCAAGTTGGTCGCGCAAGCACAACAGCATGGCGTGAGTGCCAAGCCGCACGTGCGCGTCGGCGACCCTAGCCTGGCGATTCTCGAGCTTGCGCACGAGCTGCACGCGGTCGCCATCGTACTCGGCAGCCACGGCAACGGCGGACTCATGCACAAACTGCTCGGCAGCGTGCCTACCAAAGTGGCGCGCGAAAGTACCGTGCCGGTGATTGTGGTGCCGCCCAACTTATCTGCCACCTGGACGCTCGCCACCCGCGGCGCAGAGACATCAACAGCGACCCTCGCCACCAAGAATGACAAGGAGAGCAGACAATGGGCCAATGGACCAAGATAAGCGTTAGCGCATTTATGACTGCGGCGCCTCAAACCATCGGGTTCGACCAGACGCTCGAGACCGCGCACAAGATGATGCGCGCCGGCAACTTTCGCCATCTGCCAGTGCTCAAGCAGGGTGAACTGGTAGGCCTAATTTCACTCGGCGACTTACATCTCATCGAAACTCTGTCGGACGTCAATCCGGCTGAACTCACCGTCGATGAAGCGATGTCGCAGCCGGTGTATGTGATCCACGCGCGCGCCTCGCTTCAGAGTGTTTGCACCGCAATGGCCAAGCATAAGTACGGTTGCGCAGTGGTGACCGAAAAGGGAAAAGTGGTCGGACTGTTTACTGCCAATGATGCGCTCGCGGCGCTCTCAGCGCTGCTCGATCCTCCGCGTTCGCGATCTTCGCAGCGCAATTTGATCAAAACCAAGGAGCTCCAATGAAACCTATCCTGGTTGCCGTCGACGGATCCAAACGCGCCCTCGCCGTGCTTAAACGCGGGGTGCTCCTTGCTGAGCGCCTCGACGCCAAATTGGTGTTGATGCGCGCCTTCGGATTGCCGGTCGAAGTGTCGCCCGAGCTCTATTATGGCAAGACGCAGGAGCAAGTGATCAAAGTTTTGCAAGATCAGGCGAGCACTGAGTTGCGCGAAGTGAGTAAGAGCGCGCCCACCGGCTTCATTACTGAACAGCGGGTCGAGCTCGGCACCGCTTGGGAGGAAATTTGCCGAGTCGCCAAAGAGATCGACGCCGGCTTGGTGGTAATCGGGTCGCACGGCTACAAATTCGTCGACCGCGTGCTCGGCACCACCGCGGCTCGAGTGGTCAACCACATCGACCGCTCGGTACTGGTCGTTCGTGAATAGGAACGATAGACTACGCCGATGTCCATGACCTCCGCGCGAATCTTGATTGTCGACGACGAAGCCAACGCCCGCAATGCGCTCGCCGAACTGCTCCGCGAAGAGGGCTATTCAGTAGAGACCGCAGGCGACGGTTTTAAGGCGCTGCCAAAACTGGACGATTTCGCACCCGACGTAGTGCTCACCGATCTGAAGATGCCGGGCATGGATGGCATTGAGTTCATGCGCAAAGCCGAAGAGCATTGTCCTGGTTGCGTCACCATCGTCATGACCGCGTTTGGCGCCGTCGAAACCGCAGTCAAAGCGATGCGAGCGGGCGCGTCAGAATATCTGACCAAGCCGGTCAATCTCGAAGAGCTCACCTTGGTGCTCGAGCGCGAGCTCGAACGAAAGCGCCTGCGCAACGAAACCACCCAGCTTCGCCAGCGACTCTCCGAGCGCCATCGCATTCAAAACATCATCGGTTCGAGCCCGGCGATTCAGGCCGTATCCGACAGCATTCTTCAAGTCGCGCCGTCACGTGCAACCGTGCTCATCACCGGAGAAAGCGGCACTGGCAAAGAGCTGGTCGCGGCTGCGATTCACGAGCACAGCCCACGTGCCGGGGGCCCGTTCGTCAAGCTGCACTGCGCGGCACTGGCAGAAACGATTTTGGAGAGCGAACTCTTCGGCCACGAGCGCGGATCGTTTACTGGCGCCGCCGGCCGGCGCGACGGCCGCTTTGCACAGGCCGATCGAGGCACGCTTTTTCTCGACGAGATCGGAGACATTTCGGCGGCGATTCAGGTCAAGCTGCTGCGCTTTTTGCAAGAGCACGAATTCGAGCGCGTCGGCGGCAACCAAACCATCAAGGTCGACGTTCGTGTTGTCGCGGCCACCAATCGAAAC
>JAHFDU010000243.1 GCA_023248835.1 Myxococcales bacterium
GCGGATGCAGTTCGAGCACATGTTTGACGTCGCGCCGATCGATAAAGCTGTCGATTTTTCCATCCGAGTCGCAGGTGATGTCGGCGAGCACGCCGCGCCGAGTCGGCTCTTCGTGCAGACGATGGATCGGCACGATTGGAAACAATTGGTCAATCGCCCAGCTGTCGGGCAGCGACTGAAACATCGAAAAATTGCAAAAGTAGGTGTCGGCGAGCGCTTTTTCCAAACCCTCGGCCTCTTCGGGTACCTCTTTGAGTTCACGCACGATGCGCAAGATTTTGTGACAGACGCCCCAGAAGGCCTCTTCGGCGATCACCCGCTCTTGCAGCGTCAAGTGGCCGAGCGAAAACAGGGTCAGGCACTCCTCTTTGTATTCGAGCGCGTCGTGGTAGATCTCCAGGAAATTTTTGCGATTGACCTCGCGGTAGGCCTCCACCAGGTTGCGCACCACCGGCGGCGATTTTTGCGACACCTTTTCCGGCACGATGCCGGCGTTGAATTCCGAGACGCCAAGAATGTCCAGAATCAACACCGCATGGTGCGCCACCACCGCGCGGCCAGACTCGGAAACCAAAATTGGATGCGGAATGTTGTCGGCGTCGCACAGCTCCTGCATCGAAAACACGATGTCGTTGGCGTACTCCTGCATCGAGTAATTCATCGACGAGGAAAAATTGGTTTGCGAGCCGTCGTAGTCGATGCCGAGCCCGCCGCCAACGTCGAGGTATTTCAGCGGCGCGCCCATCTTGTGCAGCTCAACAAAAAAGCGGCCGGCCTCGCGCATGGCATTTTTCACCGAGCGGATGGAGCTTATCTGCGAGCCCAAATGAAAATGCAAAAGTTCGAACGAGCTCAATAGATTCTTGGCTTTCAAAAAATCGACCGCTTCGATCATCTCGCGCGAAGTCAGGCCAAACTTGGATCGATCGCCGCCCGAAGCCTCCCAGCGACCCGCGCCGCGGGTGGCCAGCTTTGCTCGCATGCCGATGCGCGGTTTGACGCCGGAGCGCTGTGCGATGTCGGCGATGAGCGGCAGCTCGCTGGCTTTCTCGACAACGAGAATGACGGTGCGACCAAGTTTGGAGGCGAGCAGCGCAGTTTCGACGTACTCTTCGTCTTTGTAGCCATTGCAGATGATGAGCGCCTCTTCGTCTTCGAGCATCGCCATCACCGCTAAAAGCTCGGGCTTCGATCCGGCTTCGAGTCCGTAATGGAAGGGGCGCCCGGCGCGGGTGATCTCCTCGACGACGTAGCGATCTTGATTGACCTTAATTGGGTAGACGCCCTTGTAAGCGCCCTTGTAGCCGTATTCAGCGATGGCGCGACGAAACGCTTCGTTGAGTTCGATGATGCGGTTTTTCAAAATGTCGGAAAATCGAATCAGCAAGGGCAGGCCGATGCCGCGCTTGCGCACCTCGTCGACCAGCTCTTTCAGATCGATGGCCGGCGCCCCCGATCCGTTCGGCGTGGCGGCGATGTTGCCGACCGAGTTGACGCCGAAATATTCTCCGCCCCAAGAGCGAATGTTGTAGGTTTCCGCCGAATCGGCGATTGCCCAGCGACGGGGAAGCCCTGCAGGTTGTGCCATTGTTCGCGTACGCCTCCTTTTTCAGGAAACCATTGCCACAAGTTCGGCACGAATGTGCATGAAGTTTTCCTAGGTGAAAACAAAAAACGACAGGAGGATAGCGGTTTTGTTAGCGTTCAGCTGCCATGCTCCGCTCGCCCTCAGCCTCCGAGCTTGCTGAAGGGCGAAGGGCAGACTCGATGTGCCCGAACAGGAGCAGGTGAACACTTACGCGGCTTTTAGTGGGTCATCGCCGGAAAGCGCATCGCACAGGCATTCTTCTTGTCTTCGTCGATCACTACGTCGGGATGTTTGGCGACGGTGAGCCGAGGTGGCGACTGAAAATCGAACAGGTTGAGCATCGGATCGGCATTGGCGTCGCGCGCCGTCAGCGCCGGCAAGGTGAAGCGGGCTTCGATAAAGCGCAAAATCGAGGTCGGATCGTAGACGTCGTGCGAGACAAAATGCGCCTTGGCGTAGGGCGACACCACCATCAGCGGCACCCGAAAACCGTAGCGATCGAAACCGGGCGACATCGGCACTCCATCGGGAGGAATGCTATCGGGTGGGCAGGCTTTGGGTGGCGGAACATGATCGAAAAAGCCGCCGCTTTCGTCAAACGTAATAAACAACGCCGTGTGCGCCCAATCAGGACTCGAGGTAACCGCATCGACCAGCTGCGCCAGCAACTGCTCGCCAAGCTGCGGATCGGCGGGCGGATGAAAATCGTTTGACAGCCCGCGCGCGTTGCCGGTCACGTCGGGATCAAGAAATACCACCTGGTCGAGTTTGCCATTTTTGGCAGCGACAAAAAATTCGTTTAACACATCGAAGTGTTGGTTGAAATATTTGGCGGTTGAATCGAGCAGAATCGCCGGGCCTGGCACTTGTTGGGAGTAGACGTGCCAGGGAACTTTGTTGGCTTCGAGCAGCTCCATCACGTTGTTGAGCGGCTCGGGCAAAATCGGATTGCCGGTGTGACCAAACGAAGTTCCGGCGTAAAGAAACAGACGATTGGGATAGGTCGGTCCTAGTGTGGCGCAAAAGTAGCGATCGCCGAGTGCGAACTCAGAGGCGAGCCAGTAGAAAAACGGCAGATCCTTCTCGGTGTAGTAGCCCATGGCGCGATGGCCGAGCGGATCGTACATGGCATCCTGATTGGCGATGACGAAACCGTCGTTCTTGCCGTCGTCCCACTCGGCGTGCATCTTGTCCCAACCGTGCTCGGGATCATCGAGGCAATACTCGTCGAGATGGTACGGGTTCACCGCCAGGCCATTGCGATCGAAGTTGACCGAAGTTGACGGCGCGACATCGGCGTCGGGCTGACCATACGCTGGCAGGTTGGCCAGCATGTGGTCGAAAGAGCGATTCTCTAGCATCAAGATGAGGACGTGATCGATCGGGATCTCGGAGCCGAGCGGCGCCTCTTTCGCGATCGAAACCGCAGGCAGCGCGCCAGCGGCAAAATTACAGCTCTGGCGCGCCGCTGCCGCCGCCTCGGTGGTGAGGGTCGAATGAACCACCACGGCGGGTGTCATATCGCCCTCGGTGGCAGCCATGTCTAAAGGAGAATTCATGTCCATTGTCGCCGGCGACTTGTTGCAGCCGACGAGCAAAACCAGGAGTGAAAGTCGTTTCATCGCGGCGACCTAGAAGGTCACGCCAATGGCGGAGAAGCCAAACCCGACCGACAGCGAATCGCAGGGCTGAGCAGCGTTGTTTGCGCACAGTGTATTATTCGCATTGGGCGCCCAGTTGCCCTTGCTGTCGTACATTTGGACGTCGGGCACCAGCACGTACTTGAGAAAACCGGTCGATACTTCGCAGTCGTCGATCTGTCCGTCCTTGGCCTTGGCGCAAGATCCATTGAGATTTTGGCAGGGCGCTTTTCCGTTGGCGGGATCGACTGGGCAAGCCGGCTTTTCGCCGGCGTCGCCACCGGTGTCGAACAGGTCAAGAATCTTGACGTTGGTGTCCGGCATGCCGAGGTTGCGCTGTACTTTCTGGGTGAGCAGTCGGGCGATGCCAGGTAGCACTGAGTTTTGCAAGTCTGCTTTTTTGACCACGCCGTTGATCTGTCCCGCGGACAGCTGCTGGGTGGCGTTTCGATACGAAACCGTGGCGCCGGTCAGTATTATTTCGAGCGCATCGGTGCCGCTGACAAGTGGCACTTGCAGCTTGAGTACCACCGGCGTCTTGACTTGTTGTTGCGCGGTGGAGGTGTAGCCGCTGTCCTTGAGTGTACCACTGAAGCTCGACTGGTTGCCGCCGACCAAAGTGGCACGTTTGCCGTTCATCATTTGCTCGACGGTGGCGGATGCCCCATCGTACATGATGGTTTGGGCGCAGCTGTCGACGGCAAAACTCGCGTCTTTGCTCAGCTCTTCGAGTAGCAGCACCAGCGTGCCGGCTTTGATCGCTTCGTCGACTCCCGTTTGCGGCGAGATCTGGCTCTGGACAAGAATTTGCCCAAGCACGCCGAGCTGGTTGTGAGCGCTGCCATCGCCGGTCGGGTCGTAGGCGAAATCCTTTTTACTCGCCGGCACGGTCAGCGTATCAAAAACAAATTGCGCCTTGGCCGAGGTTCCCGAACAAGTGCTCGGCTGTTCTCCGCTGCCGCTGTCTGGGCCGCCGCCACTGTTGGTGCCACCCGAAGTCGAGGGGCCGCCGCCACAGCCGAGCAGTAATGCCAGCGAGGTGAATGCAGAAAACTTGTGCATGAAGGCTCCTTTTTTTTGGACTGCTTTATCGAGAGCGAACAGTAGCAAATCCCGTGGCGGGATGCTCAACAATTCTGCAAACTCATGATACAAGTCCTGTATGCGAGCTCTCATTTTTCTCGTTTTGGTCGGCAGCCTCACTCCCCCGGCTTGGGCCAATCGTTGCAGTGGCCACTGCCGCGACGCCGCCCGCACCTGCAAAAGCAAGTGCAAACTCAACCATGACTCGGGTGAACAGCGGCAAGACTGCGTGCAGGCCTGCAAGGTAGAGCACAACGAGTGCAAAGAGCACTGCCGCTAACATCCTTCTTGTAATCGAAAAATCTCCCGATTAATGTAACGCGTCAACCTAAGGAGAAGACCCTATGAAAAGAGCAATCGTCGCCCTATTTGCGGTGTGTTCTGTCGCTTCGTTGGCGCTGGCTGAAACGCCGGCCGCCAAAACGCCTGCGGTAGCATCCGTCGCTGCCGCGCCACCAGCGCCGTCTCCCGAACTCAAACAATTCGGCAAATGGTTTGTCGGCAACTATCCAACCTGCCAAGCCAACTGGAACGCGTCGCCGATGGGCCCGGCCCACGCCGCCAAAGGCACTGCCAAGGTTGAATGGGCACTCGACGGATCCTGGATCATGAGCCACTACACCGAAGCCAAGAGCAAGGACAACCCGGCACCGTGGCACGTCGTCGAAATGTTCAGCCACGACGGCAAACAGTTCAAGCGCGTCGGCTTTGATAGCTTCGGCGGCCTGATGGTCGGCCAAGTCGCCAGCCCGGACACCGATCAAATTCGTTTTGCTGGACAGATGGAAATGGCCGGCGGCGAAAAGGCGCCCGCCAAAGTCACTTTCGCCAAGAAGGGCGAAAAGGAGACGACGTACACCTTCCAGATGCAGGCCAAGGACGGACAGTGGATCGATCTTGGCGGCGGGGTGTGCAAGAAAAAGTAACGCGGCAAGGTACGTTGGCCCTTGACAGCGCCGAGCCCGAACGGTAGGAAGAGCCGCTTCGGGCCGGTGCTGATAGTATAAGGCGGAAGGGCGCATAGCTCAGCGGTGGAGCATCGGCTTTACAAGCCGGGGGTCACAGGTTCAAATCCTGTTGCGCCTACCGAAGAATGAAAAGTTGAGGTTGGTTTCGGTTTTTTAAATTTTGGGGTGGTAGTTAAGTTGGTTATAACGCCGGCCTGTCACGCCGGAGGCCGCGGGTTCAAGTCCCGTCCACCCCGCAGAGATAAGCCGCCGAAATCGAAATTGGTTTCGGCGGTTTTTGCTTTTCTCAACGGCAATCGAGTGGACACGGTGCACCAATGGTGCACCAAGGCATGAAAAAGCCGCAGCCCGCTCGCCGTTTTTCAAGAGGGCGACAAATGAAAAATCTTTCCGACGATGATTTTGCCAAATTGGCGGAGGTCCAAGCCATGCAGCTCAACCAGCTGGCAGCCGACATTCGACGCGGGCATGGCAACCGTATATTAGTTTCGCCGATCACGAATCAGCCCTTCTTTTTCAAGCTCGGCAAGAAACGACAGCATGTGACTGTGCGCGACCTGGCGGAGTCCTTGTGTGCGCCTACCAAACTGACGACTGCCTGGCGCGAAGCCATGATGGACGATCGGATCAGCCTGACAAAAGCAAATGTCCAGCGCCTTTAGGTCGAGACCAAGAGAAGGTTCAACGCACGGAAACGGGTGTCTCCCGAGAAAGCTCTCTTGCGATGACCCACAAGATTGTCCAATCCTTCCAGCAGAAGTACGTGGTCCGGCGAAAGGGATTTCCGACGAGGGCAGCCTCGGCATGAACAAAGCAATGAGCGGGCATCCAGCGCAAAGGGCTTAGCCGGCGATCCCAATTTTGACGCCCTTGAATATTTCAGGTCCCTTTACCGTCAGGGCCGCTTGCCACTCGCGACGGAGGACGACGCGATTCGCCTGGTGATGGCAATT
>JAHFDU010000244.1 GCA_023248835.1 Myxococcales bacterium
TTCGCCCTTCGACTTCGCTGCGCTTCGCTAAGGGTGCACGGACCTGGCGGTAACTTCTATTGTTATCAACCTTGCGGCATAATTGCTTATGGTCCATGGGCATCACCGCGCCGACGTGCGAAGTCTGTACTTGCATCGGGCGGCGCTTGAAAAACTGCGCCAAGAGCCTGAGCAGCGCCAGGCGTGCCTACGCTTGGTCGAGCAGTGGCTGGCGGTTCCCGATCAGCCTGCCGCGCGCTGGCTCGTCGCCTGGCGAGAGATGCTGACGAGCTGGCCGTTCGAGCGTCTGCAGGCGGTTTTACTCGATGAAGCGGGAGGCCAGACGCTCCGCCAATGCTCGCCGCTCGGGCCGCTGCTGACGCCGCCCGAAAGATGGCGAGTGCTCGAGGAGGCCAATCGCGCCATCGCCACATCAGGCGGCGATACGCCATGAATCGCCTGCAGCTCGAGCATGCGATTCGCGCTTCCGGCGCTATCAGCGGCGATCGTGAGCTGTACATCGTCGGCAGTCAGTCGATCCTTGGCGCCCACCCAAATGCTCCAGCCGAGCTTTGTCGATCGTTGGAAGTCGATCTTGCTCCCAAGAATCGTCCTGAGCTCGAGGCGCTGATCGAAGGATCCATCGGCGAGTTGAGTCCGTTTCACAACACCTTCGGCTTCTACGTCGACGGAATCGACATCGAGGCGATTGCGTTGCCGGCGGGCTGGCAGACACGGCTCGTGGTGGTGGACAACCCCAATACCAACGGCTACCGCGGCCTCTGCCTCGATCCGGGAGATCTAGCGGTCTCAAAGTTGGTGGCCCGTCGAGAAAAAGATCTAGATTTTGTGCGGGTGATGTTGCGCAGCTCGCTCATAACAGCGGATGAGATCAAGGCGAGACTGCCCACCGTGCGAGGCCTGGCCGAAGCCGACGTGCAGACCCTGGTTGAGCTCGTCGACAGACTAACTTGATCGCCCGAGGCAGCGACAACTCCACTGCTGTATCGGTAGCGCCAGTCTGAAAACTGATCGAGGTGCCGCTTTAGAGTGACCTTCCGCTGAGACCTGAATCGTGCGATCGTCGTGTGGACGATGGCCTTCGGCGACCCTTACCCAAAACCTCTTACGGACATACCAGAACCCGAACCCGGCACATCTATGCCTAGCGTGATAGCGACTGGACATGGTGTGTGCCTGATCTATGACTGTAGAGGAGCAGATTGGCCAAACGACGATTGCTGGGCAGTTTTGGAGTTCGAGGGCTGTTTCAATTACTTGGGTGGTACGCCGAACGATGAAGCCTGGCCGAATCATCCGATGGCGAGTGTTTTTGGTTTGTTTGGTGCGTGTCCGTCGGAGATACTCAATTCTCCCTGGGCGCTGGAGAGAGCTCGTATCGCACACAATCAAGGCGATCCGAAGGTGTTTCTTCCTCGGATGCGCCATTTCCTGTTTCCACTCAAAGAGGGAACATTCGAGTGTTTGGCGAAGAACTACAAGATCTTGGGGAAGTTTCAAAGTTTTGCAGCTGCGTTCAAGCGCGCGTCTGAACAAGTAGTTGACTCCGAGGCGCAGTGCTAAAAGTCCGAGAAAGTGGACCACGCCTTCGCTAGCGTTTCGATCGCGATTGCCAACAGCGCGGTCATTGCTAACCCGCACAGCGTCGACAGTAGATAGCCTTGAAATACTTGGGTGTGAGAGCGAATCATCGTCGGTATGAATTGGTACCGAATTAATTCATACCCAGCGGTCTCGGTGACGACGCCGACGAACAGGAGCGGAAGCACGGTGACCCAGACGTAGCGCGCTTTGCCGCGGCGAATGATCATCATGGTGGCGGCGCAAAGCGCGATGCACGCGAGCAATTGATTGGAGACCCCGAGCAGCGGCCAGATCGTCGCGATCGAACCTGACCAAACCAAATACATCCAGCCCGAACAGATGAGCGCAGTGGAAAGAAGCGTGCCTGGCCACCAATCGGTTTTCGCCATCGTCGGATAGAGGCGGCCGGAAAATTCTTGCAGCAAAAAACGCGCGACCCGAGTGCCAGTGTCGACGGTGGTGAGCACGAACAGCGCTTCGAACATGATGGCGAAGTGATACCAATAGGCGATGAGGTGGCGCAGTCCCGGCAGCCCGGAAAAAATCTGGCTCATGCCGACGGCGAGCGAAACCGCGCCGCCGGTGCGCCCGGCCAATTTTTCCCCGATTTGCGCCGACAAGGCGGGCAGGTGATCGGTGGAAAGCCCAAGCCCGGCGAACTTTGCCGGAGTGGTATTGATGGCAAAATAGTCGCCGGGAGAGAGCGAACAGGCGGCGATCAATGCGACCACGCCGACGATTCCTTCCATCAACATCGCGCCGTAGCCGATCATGCGCGCGTCCGATTCGCGATCGATCATTTTGGGCGTGGTGCCGCTGGCGATGAGGCCGTGAAAACCGGAGATGGCACCGCAAGCGATGGTGATAAACACGAACGGAAATATTTTCCCCGGGACTACTGGCCCGCCCGAAGTGAATTGCGAAATTGCCGGCGCGTGCAACTCCGGATTAACGATGAGCACGCCGACGATGAGCAGAAAAATCGTGCCGATTTTTAGGTACGAAGACAGGTAGTCGCGCGGGCAGAGCAGCAGCCACACTGGCAGCACGCTGGCCAAAAATCCGTAGGCTCCGATCGCCAGCGTGAGTGTGTGCGGTGAAAGCAGGAACAGGCTGCCGATGCTTGATGCGGCGATCCATTTTCCCGCGCCGACCGCGCCGAAGAGCAGCAGCACGCCGATGAGACTGGCCTCGCCGATGTTTTCTTTTCGCACCCAATGCATCCACAGGCCCATCAAGAGCGCGATCGGAATCGAGGCGCCGATGGTGAAGGTTCCCCAGGCACTTTCGGCCAGCGCGCTTACGACCACTTTTCCCATCGCCGCGATGGCGATGAGGACGATGAACAGAACCGCAAAGCCGGCGATGATCCCCGCAGGTCGGCCGATTTCGGCGCGCGCGATTTCGGCCACCGACTTGCCGTCGTGGCGAATCGAGGCAGTCAGCATGACAAAGTCGTGCACCGCGCCGCCCAGCACAACGCCGACGAGAATCCACAAGTAGCCGGGCAAAAAACCAAACTGCGCCGCCAGCGTTGGGCCGACGAGGGGACCGGCGCCAGTGATCGCAGCGAAGTGGTGACCAAAGAGCACCCAGCGATTGGTCGGCACAAAATTGTGACCATCGTATAGTCGATGCGCCGGCGTTATCCGCGCATTGTCGAGCGCCAACACTTTGGCCGCGATGAATGCAGAATAGAATCGATAGGCGATGGCGGTCGCACACAGCATCCCGACCAGCAGTGGGGCTGCGTGCATGTTGACTATTGCAGATCGACCGTGTGCTGCGCGGGACGACTCTCCACTGCGGCATCGTCGATGATCAGGATGTCGTAGCGCTGCTGACTCTTGGCAGCGACGGCCGCGAGAAAGCGAATTTCGATCGGTAGTGGCGAGTGGCCATGGTCAGCAAGCGGAATGTCGTAGGTCAGCCCCAGCATCGGCAAATGAACACGCAGCGTGATGACCGCGGCGGAAGTATCGTGAAAACGCAGACTGCCCTGGACATGGTAGTAGCCATCGGTGGACGCGGTCGCCGTCGCCGGCATGGCCACTTCGTCGATGATCGGGCCAGGATGAGTGAGGTCGACGGGCGGAGATTTGTCGACGGTGTTGCCCGAATCACCGCAAGCGCCGCACCACAAGGCCGAAAACACTAAGACGGAAGTTCGTTGCCACATAAGTTCCTCCAATAAAAGACGATTTCGTACACTCAAACGGTGGCGGTTTCAACTGTTTACACGTCGACTTGTTCGGTGAGACTGATCGACTCGAGCGACCACTCTTTTTTTCCTCCGGCGAATTTCTCGCCGCAATAGGAGCATTGCACCGCGTCCGTCTCTTTTGCCGGCGCGCCGCAGTTGGGGCAATCGAGCGAAGACATGCCACGCTTGGAAAGCGCGTCCTGTCGACGTGCAATCAGAAGTTCGGAAACGAAGGCAGTGGCTTTGCCGCCGACGCTGGCGCTCCAGCGAATCTCGACCCCGGCGTGATCGAGCTGGTCATCGCCCGGTTTGACGAATTCGATTTCGGCGCTGCCTACCGCAACTTGGGTGAGCGCCAGTTTTTCGACTCCCGGTTGGCCGGCGGTGAGACAGAAACGCTCAAGCCGTTTGCGATCGCCAGTGACGATGGCGTCGATCCATTTCCAGAAGATGACCGAGGCGCGATCCTCCAGCTCCTGCCGGCTGATGTTGGCGTCGCGCACCCGCAGCCCAGCGAGGCCATCGATCTCGGCACCGGCCTGCATCGGGCTCCACTCTTCGGGCTGGGTAATTTCGGCGAGCACCCAATCGTGTTCGCCCGAATTTGCCAGCGCGCCGCACTGCTTGCACTTGACCACCTCGCCGAGCTCAAGCGGTGCGCCACAGTTCGGGCAATTGCCCTCGAGCGCCGGAACGCCAGCTTTGGTTTTTTGGCCGCGCCTGCGCACAAACGACCAGACCTCTTCGTAGGATTCAAGCGAAGCCGACTTCGCCTGTTTCAGCGCCTCGGCCTCGGGAAGATTCGCCGCTACATCGGCGTCGCGCGCTTCGGCGGCAACTTTGACATGCACGGTGTCCCACGATGCGTCGGTATCGGCGGCCAAGATTTCTTGCGCGGTCGGTTTCCAGTCGGCCATCGCGTTGCGCAGACCGCCCTGTCGCAGAAGTGCCAGTTGGGTTTGAAAACGCACATACACACCGTCGGAAATCAGGCGCCGCACCGGGCTCATGTCGCCGCGTATCCACGCGTCGTTTACTTTCTGCATGGTGGCGCGAGTGCGCTCGGCAAATGCCTGTTTGCTAAAGGAGGGATCGCGAGCGACCAGATCGGCGAGCGCTTTTTCGGCGACAGCGGTATCGCTCTCCACTTTGGCGCGATCGCGGCCGCGGCGCGAGGCCAAGATGATCACCACCAAAATAATCAGAATGAGCACGAACAAGAGTCCGCCCCCTACACCACATCCACCTCCGCCGGACTGGGTATCGGTGGCGTGGGTAGAAGACACCGCCATCGGGTGCGACAGCGTCCGCACCGAAGGTGGCATCACATGTGGCGTTGAGGTGGAGCTCGGAGCGGAATGGGTCGATTTGAAATGCTGCCCGCCGCCAGGACGCGCCTCAGCGCTTGCAGCGACAAGTAGGCCTAGGGCGAAGATGGCAAGGAGATTTCGCATGGCGACATCTTACTAAAATTCAAACGCTAGGCCAGTCGAGAAGGTGAGATCGGAGAGCACCAGCTTATTGCTGGCGCCGAAGCCATCGATGTTGGCCATGTTCATCTCGGCGAAGAGATAGCTGTGGTTGATGCCGAGTTCATTGTCCATGGTGCGGGCCGCGCCCGGATCGATGACGTCGAGGAGAAACGACATCCCTGGTCGCAAGGTCCAGCCAAAGGTGCCACCGTTGCCGCGCTTGGTGACGACGTAGCCAGGCATGGTGTCTTTCGGAAACATCGCGGTCGTGACACTGCCGCTGCCGTTTTCAATCCACCAGAGATAGTAGGCGAGCCCGGCTTTCATGTAGGGAACAAAGGGCACGCGCCAGCGCTGCATTAGATAGTCGAAGCGATAAATCAAGAGCAGCTCGAACGGCATGAAGTTGATCGCGGTGGTGTCGCCCGAAGGCATGCAGTTGCCGTCTTTGACGACGCACCCCATCGGCAATCCATTGTCCCCTTCTGTCGGCGGCTGGGTTGTATATTCAAACGAATGAGTGGTGCGCCGATACATGCCCCAGCCGACACCGACGGCGAGGCTGCCGAACTTGTGAAAGAATTGAAAATCGAGCTCGAGCTCAGTCAGTAATTTCCCCGATGGCTGCCCTTTGCCGTGGTTAAACAGATCGGAAAATGGTGTTTTTCCCATGAATTCGGGCGCCGAATCGATGTGCGGCGAATAGGAGCCAAATTTTACTTCGAACGAGAACCATTGCGGCGACTCGTGCTTGACCTTGTTCGGCGTCGACATATGCGAAGAGGTGCCAACCAGGTGGTCAGCCTGAGCCAGCGACGAAAACAACAGCAATGCAGCGACGCTTTTCACGCCGTCCTCAGGTCTTGTCGA
>JAHFDU010000245.1 GCA_023248835.1 Myxococcales bacterium
TCCAGCTCTGCTTACACCTTTGGGCGTCGGCGTCACCGATCCGATCGGCGCGGCCAAACAGGCGACCAAGGCGGCGCTTGAGCAGCGCGCCGATGTGGTGATTGCGCTGTTGGCGATGCCGAGGCTCGAGGCACGACAGCTGCTCCAGGCGGTGCCCAGCATCACCGTCGGGATTTTCGGTTCGGACGTCGGAGAGGGTCTCGATGAGCCGGAAAAAGTCGGCGATGCACTCTTGGTGGCGCCGGCGGATCAAGCGCGAAAAGTTGTTCGTCTCGAATTTGTCCAGCGCGAAAAACTCCCACGCTACTCATTGGTGCTGGGCGACGTGGCACGACACACGGTTTCGCAGCGCATGGGCAAGAAGATCGAGGAGCTGACCCTGTCGCTGCAAAAATGGCAGAGTGACAAAGCGGCCGATCGCAATTTCGTCGCAGCACGCCAAGCCGAGCTTTCCGATCTGCAACGGCAGCGAGAGCTGCTAGAACATCCGGGCGCCCCCCCCGGGAACTACGTCGTCTATGACTTGCAACCAGTGCGACGCTCGACTCCGCCCGACCCAAAGGTACAAACTCAGCTCAAACAACTTGCGCACGACATCGGGCAAGCCAACCTGCGCGCGGCGGCGAATGAGACGCGGCCGCGCGCGCCCGCTGGCCAGCCAACGTATGTCGGCATGGCAGCGTGCGAGCGCTGCCACAAGACTGCGCTCGAGTTTTGGCGGAAAACCGTGCATGCACAAGCCTGGAAGACGCTGACCGCGGTGGAAAAGCAGTACAACTACGATTGCATTGCTTGCCACACCACCGGCTTTGACAAGCCGGGAGGTTCGAGCCTCGGCACCGTCGAGAAAGCACAGCTGACGAACGTGCAGTGCGAAGTCTGTCACGGGCCGGGTAGCCTTCATGTTGCCGAAGCGGGAGAGGAGGACCCGCCGTCGCTTCAGCGCAAGCCAGCGGCCAATTTCTGCGTCGACAATTGCCATACCAAGGATCACTCCGACACTTTCGAGCTCAACCCCTATTTACGCGACATCACCGGCAAAGGCCACGGTGAAAAACTACGCGCAGCACTTGGAAGCGGGCCGATGGGCCACGAGCTGCGCCAGCGCGCGCTCAAATCTGCGTCGACAAAGTAGCGTTACGGATTGACGACGGCGGTCCGGCGTCGTTGGATCGCGTTGAGCATCGATACGCCCAGGATGGGAAATAAATCTGAACGGTAGCGGCAAATGTTTTTTTTACGCGCTTACGCCAGCGCCATCTCGTCATATTCGGTCGACAAGAAGAAACGGATCAGATCGAGCACTGGAGGCGTGCGCAAGATTGGACGCCCTGTTGCTGCGACCACTGGCCGCCTGGAGCCGTCGGCAGATTCGACCGCGCGCCACGCGGCGGCGCCGAGATCCCCACAGGCGTACAAACCTGAGCGATGGCCCGCGCGAACTACCGACTCGAGCCAAACCTCGGCGCTTGGCGCCACGGCTGCTTCCCACTTGGCGATCAATCGGCGCTTGCGACCGAGGCGCTCCACCAGTGCCTTGGTTGTCGCACTGCGTGCCGCATCGGGCCGGAGCAGATCGGTGAGCAATTCGGCGGTCGCCGGTTGTCCCGCTGGCGGCTGGCGGGCGAAACGGCCCAGCCCCATGATCTCGAATGCAAGTGCGCGCCCCAGCCAAAATCGCACTTCGCTGTCCGGCGCGGTCATGAGCGCTGGCGAAATCCAAAGCTGCTGCGGGGCGACCAAGACCGGCACCGCGATCTCCCCGACCAAGACCTCGGCGGCGAGTGAGAACAGCCGTTGCGCTTCGAGGGCGAACACCTTGAGCCGTGGCGGCGGCAGCTCCGCGGCAGTGGGCATCACCAGCTCTTGGTCAAGTTCGTTCGCAATCGCTTGCAAAAGACCCCACTGCGGAGCAGTGCGCACCTCGGCGAACAGATTTTCTAACGCACTGCCCGACAAACCGCGCGGCAAGGCCACGCCGTGCTGCTCGTTGGGACTGCAGTAGCCGAGCTGTTCAAGCACGATCTCGATCCGGCGAGCCCGGAGGCCGCGGCCGCGCCGCGCTTGCACCTCCATCAATCGGTCGAGCGCCAGCGCATGACAGGCATCGTACCTGAGCACGCAATCGAGCTCGGCCTCTGCCTCGTCCCATCGCGACCGGGCGGCGAGGGCTTCGGCGCAGAGCAGTCGTTGGTCGCTGCCGGCACCATCGCAAGCCACCAGCTGGCGATAGGTCTCAAGCTCGCCGACAGAATCGCCCGCGCCGCGCTGTAGATCGGCTTTGGCTGCAAGCAGCGTCAGTTCGTCGTGCCGGTCGCTAGCGCTGAGTGCGGTCTCCATTCTGGCGAGCGCTTGCTTTACTTCGCCGCGGGCGACCTCAAGCCGCGCCAACGCGATGGTTGCGCCTGGAGAGGTGGGGCGGCAGCGCAGCGCGTCGAAGTAAAACGCCTCGGCCTTTTCCGGCTGGCCGCAGCGTTCGTGCAAACGGCCGAGCGTGTCATAAGAGCGAGCTCGACTGAGATCATCGCTGCACAGTGCCAGGCTACGCTCGACCGCCGCAATCGCTTCAGAAAAGCGATCGGTAAGCCCGAGTTCGGTGCCGAGTTGAAACCAGGCATCCGCGTCGTCAGGGGTGGTTTCAAGATACCTGCGCAACGTCGACACCGCACGCTCAGAATCATACAGCGCCGAGGAAAACAGAGTGGCGAGTCGAAGCCGCGCTTGTGCCACCAAGCGCGGGTCGCTCGAATGCGCGATGAAACGTTCGAGCACGAGCACTGCTTCGTGCGGCCGCCTTAGGGATTCGTAGAGTTCGACTTCGCCGAGTAGCAACGGAAAGTCGTCGACCAAGAGTTCGTTGGCCTGACGATAGAGCGCGGCAGCGTCGTCGAGGTCATGCCGGCGCATCGCCAAGAAACCACGCGCGCTCAGTACCCGCCCGAGAGCGCGATCAAGCTGGCGCTTGCGATACAATTTCTCTAAGGCATCGAGGGTCGGCGCAAAATCGAAGGCTTCCGGAGCGCGCTTGCAGATTTCGACGAAAAGATCGAGAGCGGATTCATTTTCTGGCCGCACTTCCAGTGCCACCAAAAGGCTTTCGGCGGCGGTGCGACTCTCTCCAGTCGCGGCAGCGACGACGGCGCGGCGGCGGAAGAACTCGCTGCGATCCTCGGCGTCGCCCTCGCGCCCCATCTTCGACACCAGCGGTGCGCCGAGAGGCGCGGCGGCGGCGAAATCGCCGCGCGAAAAATAGAGGTCAAACAGGGCGCGATTGGCAGTGAGGCAGTTGCTGTCTATAGCCAGCGCCGCCTGGTAGTACTCGATGGCGCGCTCGGGCTGCCCGAGCTTTTCACCCGTGACTTCGGCAATGTGCGCGAGCACTCCCGCCCGCTCTTTTTCTTTGGTCCACAATTTCGCTTCGAGTTCGAGCGTGCGGACCACTTTTTCCCATTCCTGCCGTCGCAGATAGAGATCGCGGAGTCCGTGTACGGCGGGCAAACAGGCCGACGAGATGGTGATTGCCGACTCGTAACAGGCGATCGCCTCCTCCTCTTTACCGAATTTTGACTCGAGCACCGAGCCCAACTTGAAATAGCCGAGCGCTTTCTGAGGTCGATCGGTCGACAATTCGGTCAGCGTTCGCATGGTTGCGACAAACTCGGTCCAGCGCTCGGTGCCTTCGTACAGTCGCGCCATGGCCTCGAGCGCGAGGCGATGGCGCGGATCGACTTCAGCTGCTTTACGATAGGATTCGAGTGCTTGATCGACCGCACGTAGTCCCTCCTCGTAGACGTGTCCGAGTCGCATATAGAGCGGCAGCGCTTCGTGACCGCTCGACACCAATTGCAATCGTGTCAGCACGATGTCGATGAGCCGCTGCCAATCTTGGCGCTGCTCGTAGCTGCGTTCGAGTCCATCGAGGCACTCCGCGTCGGCCGGATTGATGCGATAGATCGCTTCGTAGTACGCCGCCGCGCGCCCGACATCCTTCAGTTTGACCGCTGCGATGCGTGCCGCTCGCCTGAACACCTCGGCTCGTTTGAGCTCGTCGGTGAGTAGTTCGGCGCGACGGTCGTAGACCCGCAACAGAGCGTTCCAATCTGAAGAGGCGGCGTAGATTTTTTCGAACGCGGCCTGAATGGCATCCGGCCGGGCGTCGATTTCGAGGGCGCGCAGCAGCGTCGCTCGCGCCACCTCGGGCTCATGTAGATGCAAAAGCTCGAGTTGACCGCGACGCAAATAAAGGTCGACTAGGCGAAACGCTTTGAGTCCGTGGTGCTCGACCTGATCAATCGTCGCTTGGTAGAAGCTGCGCGCCTCTTCCCATCGCGCCTCTGCAAACAGCACGCGCTCAAGACCGGTGAAAGCGGCTCGATTTGCTCGGTCGAGCGCGACGGCTCGAAAAAAGCAATCGTTCGCAAAAGCCAGGTCACCGCGTGCTTCTGCTTCTGCGGCGGAAGCCAGGAGCGCAGCCATTTCCGAGGAAGCAGGCTCCTCGGTGGCACTCATCCGCCGGAGCTCCAACGTTCGCGCAACCGCGCCCACAGCCCAGGCGCGCTCGCCCGATTCAGCCGGCTCGGTTCGTTCTCGGGCTGCGGCGCCGACTGCGACGCGTCCGCACCCTTCATCGCCGCTTGCTCGCAAGCGAGCAGCAGCGCCTGTTCGGTCTCAAAATCGGCGCGATTGAGTCCGCGTACAAAAGTTTCCATCTCGCCCCGCTCAAATCGATAGGAGACCAGAAATTCGTCGAGATCGTGTTGCAACTGAGCGCAAGAAGGGGTGCGCTCGGCGCTGTCGCGGGCAAGCGCGCGCAGCACGATGCGATCGAGCGCCTCAGGCACGCGCCGATTCGATTTCGAGGGCGCCACCACGTCGGCGTTGCGCACCTTCTCCATCAACGCGAACTCGGTATCGCCACGAAACAATTTCTCCGTGGTGAGCATTTCGTGGAGTACGATTCCGGCGGAAAAGACGTCGGTGCGCGCGTCCACCGGCATCCCGCGAATCTGCTCCGGCGACATGTAGCTGAACTTGCCCTTGAGGACGCCGATTTCAGAGGTGAACTTGAGCATCGCCTGAGCGATGCCAAAATCGAGCAGCCGCACCGAGCCATCGTAACCAAGCCGTACGTTCGAGGGCGACACATCGCGGTTGACGATCGACATTGGCCGACCGTCGCTGTCACCTCGGGTGTGGGCGTAATGCAAGCCGGCCGCAATCTGTGAAGCGATGCTGCAGGCGTGTGGCACCGGAATGCGCTGGTTGGTCTCCTGACAGCGGCGCAGAATTTGAGTCAGGTCCTTACCGGCGATGTACTCCATCGCGATGTAATACTGCCCGTCCGAACGGCCGATCTCGTGGGTCTTGACGATGTTGGGATGCTCGAGCATCACCGCCAGCTTGCCCTCGCGGATGAACATCTCGACGAAGCGAGCCTCTTTGGCCAGCTGCGCGCGCATACATTTGACGGCGAACAGGCGACCCTCAACATGACTGCCGAAGCCACCCTTGGCGCGATAGACCTCCGCCATCCCGCCGCGCGCAATCAGGCCGAGTAGCAAGTATCGACCGAACGGATGCGGCGCTTCGGGAGATCCTGGGTCGAATTTGTTCGCCGGTGCCGCCATACAGGTATTCTGCGTATGCTCCCAAACGAAAATGACATAGGGAACACTCGAGGCTTCGTACACCGCGGCCGGATGAGAGTCAAGGTCAGCCACCGCGTCCGGATGAGAGTCAAGGTCAGCCGTTTCTGAGTCAGGGGCGCTCGGAAGTCCGAGCGCCGCCGACAGCTCACAGCCTACAGCCTACAGTTTCGGATTCATTCATGAAATTACTCTAGTCCTCCTTCAAGAGCGAATTTACGGGAGCGTCAACGCGATTTTGCGATTTTTCTCCACTGTCAGCTGTCGGCTGTCGGCGGTGGTAAGAATCGCGAAGCGCGAATCGACGCCGACTTCCGAGCACCCCTGGTTTCTGAGTCAGCCCTGACCGCCCATCACTTCGATGAACGAAAACCTGGATCTTATCGATCACTTACGAGATAGGCGGTTCTAATAGTAGAAAAGCTCACGGTTCTCCTCGAGAGTTTGTTTGAGGACAAACAA
>JAHFDU010000246.1 GCA_023248835.1 Myxococcales bacterium
GCGATGCTACCGGTGCCGGCCTCAAATCGTCCCGGCGGCGGCTGGTACATGGTTTTTTCGAAGGTCACATCCGAAATCATGTTGCCGCCGCCCTGCCATGGCGGCATCTCGGCGAGCGCCTCGGGCTTGCCAAACAGCACGCCGATGCCGGTTGGCGCGAACACTTTGTGTCCAGAGAAAGCATAAAAATCGCAATCGAGCGACTGCACATCGACCGCCAAATGCGAAACCGCTTGGGCGCCATCGACCAGCACGCGCGCACCGTAGCGGTGTGCCATCGCCACCATTTCGCGCACCGGCGTGATGGTGCCGAGCGCGTTGGAGACATGGGTGAACGACACGATGCGGGTGCGCGGCCCCAGTAGTTTTTCAAATTCGTCGAGACGAATCTCGCCGCGATCGTCGATCGGCGCGACGCGAATCTTGGCGCCCTTTTCCGCCGCCAAGAGCTGCCAGGGCACGATGTTGGAGTGGTGCTCAAGCCAAGTCAGCACGATCTCGTCGTCTTTGCCGACATGCCGCCCGCCCCAACTTTGCGCCACCAAGTTGATCGCTTCGGTGGCGCCACGTGCGAAGACGATCTCTTTGGTCGAGGGTGCATTCAAAAAGCGACGAACTTTTTCGCGCGCTGCTTCGTACGCATCAGTGGCTCGGCCCGCCAGGGTGTGCGCGGCGCGATGAATGTTGGAATTTTCGCGCTCATAAAATGCCGCGATGCGATCGATCACCGCGCGCGGTTTTTGTGTGGTGGCGGCGCTGTCGAGCCACACCAGCGGGTGGCCATGCACCGACTCAGCAAGAATCGGAAAATCGCGCCGCACCGAAGCGGCATCAAACGGCTGCCCGACAAGGCCGAGATCGGGAACCAGTTGTGGGTTGAAAGCAAAATTGTTCGGCGCCGCACCGGTCGGCATCGCCGCTACGCTGGCGGTCGAGGGCAGCGTGGTCGCCATCGGCGCCGCTGGCATTGCGCCAGCATTGGGAACTGCCGCACCGGCTGCACGCGCATCATCGACGAAATAAAAGGTGCTGCCCGGGATCGAAGTCAGGGCAAAATTTCCGTCGGGAGAGGACCACGCGCCCGGTGTCGTCATCGCCGGTGCCGCCAGTTGCGCCAACTGAGCTTCCGATGCCGGCGCGCTCCACGGGCCGGGAGCTGAGATCGGAGACGATCCGAACGGCATCGACGGCGCCGAGGGAACTGCGCCCATCGCGGTGGCCACCGGAACACCGGGCCATGCGGCGGGTGCCATCATCGCTTGATCGAGAAAATAAAAATTGCCCATCGGCTGTTTGCCGCCGGGCGCGGTCATCGCTGGAGCAGCAAGTGAAGCCAACTCTTTTTCCGACGTTGGCGACGCCGCAGTCGGAATGCTCGGTAGCGGATTTACTCCCGTCGCGGGAGCGCCAGCCGCATTCGGAACTTGGCCGGGAAGCGCTGAAAAAAACTGATTGGCGAGCTGTCCTATCAGCGCCGGATCGAGCGCTCCCATCGCCGCATTCCAATCTTGATCGCCTGCGTCCTCGAGTGGAAGCTTGGGCGCGCCCGGCAGATCGGGATCATTTGTATTCATGGTAGTGGCCTACTTCTACATTTTCGAGCACGCCGAGCGCGTCGTCGCAGAGCACTGCGGCCGAGCAGTAGAGCGAAACCAAGTACGACGCGATCGCTTTGCGATTGATCCCCATGAAGCGCACCGACAGCCCCGGCGTCTGCTCGCCTGGAAGATTCGGTTGAAAGAGCCCAACCACGCCCTGTTTTTTGTCGCCGACGCGCATCAGCAAGATGTTCGACTTTCCCGCGGCATCGACCAGCAGTTTGTCGCAGGGCACCAGCGGCACGCCGCGCCAGGTAATGAACGGCGAGCCGAACAGCGTTACCGTCGCTGGCGGCACGCCGCGGCGGGTGCACTCGCGTCCGAATGCAGCGATCGATCGCGGATGCGCCAGAAAAAACGCCGGCTCCTTCCAAACTTTGGTCAAGAGTTCGTCAAGATCATCCGGCGTCGGTGCACCTTTGCGCGTCTTGATGCGCTGCCCGGCCGCTGCCTGGTTGAGCAAGCCATAGTCGCTGTTGTTGATAAGCTCGTGCTCCTGCTTCTCCTTGACCACCTCGACGGTGAGACGAATCTGCTCTTTGATTTGATCGAACGGCGAACTGTAAATGTCAGAAATGCGGGTGTGGACGTCGAGTACAGTGGTGACGACGCTGAGCGTGTTTTCGCGCGGCGTCTCTTCATAGTCGACAAAATTTTCCGGCAGATCGCGTTCGTCACGGTGGCTGCACTCGACTTTGACCGGATGTGAGCCGGTTTTGACGCGGTTGATGCGCAGGGTGCCGGCTTCGAGCGGAGTCCATTGCAGCAGGCTCACCAGCCAGCGCGGAGTGATGGCTTCGAGTTGTGGTGGCGTCTTGACGGTGTTGGCAAGCTGGCGTGCTGCGCGATCACTCAAAGTCTGGCGGTCATCGTTGGCCATGAGAACTGTCTCCTCGGTTGTGCTCTGGGGTATGTCCGTTATGGCGGACGGGCCGCCATTTGGCGCCCAAAACTCTATACCGTCGGCCAGACAAAAGGGACAAATTTATTCGCAGCGGCTATAAGAACGAGGTGACCGCCATCGACCTTCGACTCGCTTGCGAAACCGACCTAGTAGCGATCAACGACATTTACAACCACTACGTGCTGCACTCGACCTGCACCTACCACATCGATCCGATTTCGCTCGACGAGCGTCGAGCATGGTTTGCCGCGCATGACGCCGTGCATCCGGTGACGGTGGCGCTGCGCGGTCAAACCATTGTCGGCTGGGGCTCGCTGTCTACCTATCACGATCGCTCGGGATATCGGTTTACCGTCGAGAACTCGGTGTATGTCCATCCCGATTTTCATCGCCAGAAAATCGGCCACACACTGCTTGCCGATTTACTCGCGCGGGCGCGGGCGCTTGGCCACCACACCATCATCGCCGGCATCGGTGCCGAGCAGACCGCAAGCATTGAACTTCACCGCCGCTTCGGTTTTGTCGACGCTGGTCGCATCCACCAAGTCGGTTTCAAATTCGACCAATGGCTCGACGTCGTCTACTTGCAAAAAATGGTTGGCGACGGATCTTGATATCTTGATTTCGACCACATCAGCTCCGTTTTCGCGCTTGAGTCCTTGAAAAAACGCGTAGTCGGAGAGGTTGGCGGTCACCAGGATCAAATTGTTCACTGCTGCAACCGCAGCAATTTGCGAGTCCACCAGTGGAGGCGTTCGCCGATGAAGGCGTGCTCGCTCCTCGGCGTGCCAACGTGCCGCCGCCGCGTCGTAGGGCAAAATCTGTAGCGATCCAAAGACAGAGTCGAGGTAGTCTTCGAGCGCAGAACGCCGCTTCGACGCAGGCAAACGCTGCACGCCATGGAGCATCTCGTGATAGACCGGCGCCGCAGTGGCAACCTCCGCCTGGTTCCTTTGTAAGCGATGCATGACACCCGGATTAGGTGCTGGCTTAGCCGGTTCGGAAAGAACGTTGCTGTCGAGCAGATACTTTACCATTTGAACTTCCGCGCTCGCGCTCGAGCTCGGAGGTTCTCAAACGCCGAGGCGGCATGCAGTTCGGCAAGATCGTGGCTGGAACGGAATTCAGAAATGCGCTCCATCAGGTCCGATGATCCGGTCAGCCGATCGTAGACCTCGAGCGATAGAATCACCGCAACCGGCTCGCCCCGCCGGGTCAGCTCGATCGGCTCTCCGCGTTCACTCTTGTGAACCAGGGCGGCCAGGTTGTTGCGCGCTTCCGCAATTGAGCAGCGCCGGAGTTGTTCTCTCTGTTTGCGCTTTTTCTTTCTTAGTATCGTCGCGTTCATGGCTTGCACCAAGATGGCTATCTAGATGGCTATCTTATCACTGACGAGAGAGATTTTAACCTGTTTTCATGCCGAGAATCCGTCAGTCTTACCGTGGGCGTGGGCGTAGGCCTACGCCCACGAAAGTGACGAATCTTCAGAGGTCGAAATCGGTTGAGTTTTCTAAAGTAATAACTTATTATTCTCATATGAAGTTTCTGGTTCGGCAGCTGCACGCGGAAATCAAACGGGCGGCTCGCCATTTTCCTGCGTTACTACTGACCGGTCCTCGGCGGGTCGGAAAAACCACCTTGTTGCGGCGACTCTTCCGCGGTGCTTCCTACTATTTACTCGAGGATCCGGACCTGGTTGCTCGCGTCCGTTCCGACCCGCGCGGCTTTCTCGACGAGATCACGACGCCGGTGATTCTTGATGAAATTCAGAACGCGCCAGAACTATTCAGCTACGTTCGCACCCAAGTCGATCGAATGCCGCGGCGCAAGGGGCGTTGGTTCTTGACCGGTTCGCAGGAGAGCGATCTGATGCGCGGAGTCAGTGAGTCGATGGCCGGCCGCGTTGCGGTGTTTCATCTGCTGCCGCTCTCGCTGGCGGAGACCGACAAGGTGTCGCTTTTTCGCGGTGGCTTTCCCGAGGTGCTGGCGCAGCCAACGAGTGCGTCGATTTGGTTTCGCTCCTATTTGCAAACCTATCTTGAACGCGACGTGCGCGCGGTCACTTCGGTTCGCGATCTGGCGACCTTTCGTCGATTTTTGGCACTGCTGGCGGCTCGCTGCGGCCAAATTCTCAACAAGACCGATCTGGCGGCACCGCTGTCGGTCTCTGTGCCCACGATTACCGAGTGGCTGAGCATCCTCGAAATCACCGGGCAGATTTTGTTGGTGCCACCGTTTTATGAAAACTTCGGCAAACGGCTTATCAAGTCGCCCAAACTGTACTTTGTCGACTCCGGGTTGGCGTGCCACTTACTCGGCATCGAGACCGCGGCAGAGCTTGAGCGCTCGCCATTTATCGGCGCCTTGTTTGAGGGATTTGTCGCAGCCGAGTTGGTCAAGCATCAGATCAACGGTGGACACAAAAAAGAGCTCTATTATTTTCGCGATCAGCAGGGGCTGGAAGTCGACTTCTTGATCCCGCGCGGCAATGGAAAGTTGGCGCTGGTCGAATGCAAGAGCTCCCACACCGCAAAGACCGACGCTGCGACGCCGATCGGCCGGCTCATGCCTTCGATTCGCCACTACCAGGTGCAGGGATTTGTCGTCTATCGCCCGAATCGCCTGTCGCCGGCGACGTCGGTGCTCGCGCCTGGCATCAAAGCGGTCTCGCTGACTGAACTTATCGACCAGCTTTGAAATCACGTAAAAGTTCACGTCCCCAAGCCCGTGCTCCCTGAGCGGAGCGCAGCGTCCTTCGACAGGCTCAGGATGAGCGGCCATAAGTCCCCCCCGATTATGCTGAGCTTGTCGAAGCACAGGCTCAGCGTGAGCGGGGTGTGAACGCTTACAAAATCACAAGATATATTTCGAGAGATCTTCGTCTTGCAGCACTTTGGCGAGTCGCTCACGAACGTAATTGGCAGTGATCGGCACTTCGCTGCCCGAAAGGCCGGGCGCTTCGAACGATAATTCGTCGAGTAGCCGCTCCATGATGGTGTGTAGCCTTCGCGCGCCGATATTTTCCATGCGATCGTTGGCGATGGTGGCCATGTTGGCGATTTCGTCGATCGCGTCCTTGTGCCACTCGATGCGGACGCCTTCGGTGGCGAGCAGCGCCTGGTACTGTTTGCAGAGCGAATTTTCCGGCTCGCTCAGGATGCGGACCAAATCGTCGTTGCGTAGTGGTTCGAGCTCGACGCGAATCGGAAAGCGACCCTGTAACTCGGGAATCAGATCCGACGGTTTTGCGACATGGAAGGCGCCCGAGGCGATGAACAGCACATGGTCGGTTTTGACCACGCCATATTTGGTGGTCACCGACGAGCCTTCGACAATCGGCAGTAGATCGCGCTGCACCCCTTCGCGCGAAACATCGGGGCCGCCGTGGCCGCTCGAGCGGGCGCCGGCGATTTTGTCGATCTCGTCGACAAACACGATGCCCGACTGCTCGGCACGAAAAATCGCTTCGCTCACCATTTTGTCCATGTCGATGAGTTTGGACGACTCTTCGCCGGTGAGAAGTTCAAGCGCTTGCGGCACTTTCAATTTGGTCGCTTTGGGCTGGCCGCGTCCAGAAAACATCGACTGCAACTTGCCGAC
>JAHFDU010000247.1:0-3720 GCA_023248835.1 Myxococcales bacterium
ACGGCAAAGCGCGGCATGACAAAAATTCGCTCGAGGTCGCCGCCGTAGCGTTCGCCTTGCGTGGCCTCGACGGTGAGAGCCGGGCCGGCAGCGTACATTTGGCCGAGTTCGGCGATTGGATCGTGCTGCTCTTTATCTGGCTGCTGGCGAATTCCGGGCATTTCACTCGGCGAAATTCCGAGCGCACGTGCCAGCACCACCGCGTGGTCGTACAGTACTCGTTCCGTCGGCGGGTCGGCTTCATAGCCGGCGAAGGTTTTTTGATCGATGCCGGTGAGCTTGGCCGCCTGCGCCAGCGATAGCCCAATCGCTTTGCGGCGGCGCTGCATCAGATGGCCGAGCGCGATGGCAGGTCGACGTGGTGCATGCACCGGCTCTTGCTCCTCGGCAGTTTGCCGCATGGTTGGTTGATCGCTGTCCGCTGCTGGGGTGCGGTGAGGCGTGCGGATAGTGGGAGCGCCAGGTCGAGTCACCCGACCACTTAGCCGTCCTTCGCCCGAAAAATCAAGTTTGGGTTGTCCGCGATCTTGTGTCATATAGAGCGAATGCTGCGAGTGCTCATCGGGTTCATCAAAGGCGCGATCGTCGGTGGCGGCGCTGCCGTCGGTCTTTGGCACTTCGGCCTGCAAAGCACCCCCTGGGCTTACCTTGGCTGCGCACTCGTAGGTGCGCTTGTCGGCATCGTCGCCGGTGCGGCCCCTTGGCGAGCCACCACGATTTGGACGCCCGCGGTCAAACTGATTTTCGGCGCCGCGATCGGAACTGGTTTGTGCGCGCTCAACTTGAAACTTCTGCCCGAAAAAGTGCTGCATCTTCCGCAAATTGGCGTCGGCGAAATTTCTACCCACGCCGCGTCGCTGCTGGCTCTTGCCATCGGTGTGCTCTACGGCATTTTCGTCGAAGTCGACGACGCCCCTGGAAAAGCAGACAAGAAAACTTGATCTCGAGAGTTTATTCTAACCCGAGCGTTGCGCGAATGGCTTGGCCGACTTCGCGCGCTAAAGCGCCGGCGAGTTCATGGGCGGCACGGCGCCACGCGGTATCGTCGCTGCGGCCGCCGCCGGTGGTTTCTTTGACCACCGATGCGACGGTGACGCCGGAATCGGTGCGGACGATCTCGATGGTGCCACGGGCGCGACCGATCACCGCGTCGCGAATCATGTGTGAGGTAGAGCTGCCGAGGTTTTCCACCTGACCCCGCACTTCGATCGCGGCGCGTCCTACACCACCACGCTCGGCGCAGGCACCGGCGCGTGTCACTGCCTCTTCGATCGCGGCTGCAACGCCCGAGTCGCCCTCGACGGTGACCCGCACTTTGGCCTCCTGTCGAAGCGCACTTTCGAACCCCGCGATCTCACTCACTGTCGCAAACGGAGCGATTTCACTCGACCCCTGCAGTGTGCGCAAGAGACTCGACAAGCGCTCTCCATCGAGGGCTGACTGGCGCGCGGCGCGTGCCGAGGTCAGAGCGTCGATGATGTGTCCGCTCGAGCGCAATTGCTTGGTTTCCGCCATCGCTTTTTGGCCGATGTCGTTGGCCGCCTTCAAGTCGGCAGCAGTTCGCACTGCGAGCTGCCGGCGCTCGACCACCGCCAGAAGATAAAATGTTCCGGCGGTGGGATCGAGACAGCGCCCGATCACCTGTGCGTTTTGTAACGCGGCGGAAGTGCGCACCGAACTTTGGTCGGAAATCTGCGCCAACTCGCCGGTTTTTTCGCTGATCGAAGATTGTCCAGCGACCTCGACGCGCAGCTGTTTGGCGATGTCAGAAAACGCCGCGTTCTTGCCACCTTCTTCTGCCGACGCCGCATCCCAGGCGGGTGAAACAATGCCGAGACCGACCAGGTACTCGCTGTGTGGATATTGAATCGGTGCTTCTCCGCGCGCCCAGCTCGGGCAGCCGGGAAAAACCGGGGCTGGCGCGGCGCTAGCGCAACCGACCAGCCCCAATGCGAGAATAGCTCTTGCCGGAATCACCGCGGTCCAGTGGCGTCGTCGAGCTCCGAAAATGCTTTCTCGGCTCGTGCCGCCACCGCGGCCCGAATCGCTTCGTCGAGCGACTTCATCTGCTTGAGCTGCTCGCCGAAGGCGGCCGCATTCATGCTCACCAGTGCCCAGAATGTGCCCTGGCCCGAAATCCAAGTCTGGTTGACCTCAGTGCCCTCGATGGTCTGATCGGTGATCTGCTTGGAGACGTCTTGGATTTGTTGCTCATCCATCGCCGCCTTCTTGAACTGGTCGCCGCCGGTGGCTGTCGCCTGGTAGTCCTTCAGCATCGATTTGACTTTGACAGCAAGGCCGCGAGCGATTTCGGTTCGGGCCCGGCCGGTGGCGCCGCTGCGTGCGAGCGAGATGTTGGCGGTGCCGGCGACCGAGCCGACGCCACAGACCACACTTTGCGAATTTTTCTTGAACCACGACTTGCAGTCACCGCGCACCCACTCGGGCGCATCTTTCAGCTCGGCGGCGAGCGCGTTGTCGACGGTCTTGGATTGATCGTGGCCGCAGCCCACCAGCATTCCGAGTGACAGCACAGTTCCAATCAAGCGACGAACCATTTTTTTCTCTCCTGGCGAAGGGTTCACTGCAAGTGCTGCTGACTATTGACTATTGTTCTGGTGCGGGCGCGGCGTCTTTCATCTGTTTCTCGACCTGCCCCGCCTCACGCTGCCACTGCTTGATGCGCTCCATCATGTCGAGCCAGTCGGAATTGTTCTTTAGGCTAAACGCTTTTTCGATCTGCCCGATCCCGGCTTTGTAGTCGCCATTGAACGCGAGCGCCAAGCCGAGCGCATAGTGTGCCCGCCCTTTGGTCTTGGGTTTGATGCTGGGGTCGAGGTCGATGCGCGCCACCGCCTTGGCGTAAAACTCCATGCTCTTGGCCCATTCGCCGCGCTTGGCATATTCGTTGCCGGTGTCGATCTCAGGCAGATCGCCGTCAGTGACCAGCTCCACGTCTTCTTGCACGCGATAGGGCGCCACCATGTGCAAAAACTCCGACGACGTGCCATCACGACACTCTTTGATCATGCCATCGCGGTCAAGGGCTGATGGATCGCCGTCGGTGGCACTCGAGCGGCCGTTGCGATTCTTTTCAAATGCGCGGGTCACCAAGATCCGGCTGGTGGTGGTGTCGAGCACACGCAGACTGGCGTTGTAGGTGACGATCCCTTCGCGCACGTATTCGGTGCAGGGATATTTGACGATGCGAGCATATTCACCGCTGCCTTCGGTGCGTTGGCAGGTGCGCTGGTGAGAGCTGACATGCTCGCGGTAGTTGGCGTGCGCATTGCCGGTGACGATGGCGGCGGCCGGCAGGATCTTGCCGAGCTGTGCGCCGCCCTCCTGGCTGGCGGCATCGGCGCTGAGCCCCTGTTCGGCGAAGATCTTGTCGAGCGCAGTGCGGTCGAGCACCTCGAAGCGGTGCGATTCGACCAGGCCTTCGGCGAGCAGCCCGCCGAGCGTGTCGCCGTCGTTGCCATCGATGCGGCTTATGGCGACACGACTGACGTGCGGCATCGCAACTTCGGCCGGTTTCCAGCGGATGAGCTGCACCCGTGGCGCGCAAGCCGAAAACAATCCAGCGACGGTAACCAGCAGCAAAGACGTTCGCATCGATCTACCCACGCATCCTCCTTCAAGTAATGTCGTAAGAGAAAATGGCCGCTCATTTGTATCAGCAATCATGAACAAGCACAAACATCCACTAGGCACTACTGG
>JAHFDU010000247.1:3735-6066 GCA_023248835.1 Myxococcales bacterium
AAACGTAAAGACGAGGTCAGTCGCGGCACCATTCTGCTGTGAGCGAACGAACCCGAGCCTGCACCTCTCCGATCGCGAGGTTGACCAGGTTTCGATCGCGGACCACCGGTTTACCGTCGACAAAAACGTCGCTTATCGCACGTGCACTCATCGAATAGACAACATTTTTCGCCAGCGACTGTTCAGGCCAGAGCGAAGGATCGTCGAGATCAACGAACACCACATCGGCGCGCTGACCAACGGAAAGCTGACCGACTGGCAGGCCAAGTACGTCTCCGCCGCTTTTTGTGCCCATCTCAAAACAGGTTTCGGCGTCGATCGCTTGCCCGGCGCTGTCATCGCCCGCGAGAGCGCGCGCGACTTTCTGCAACAGCGCGCAGCTACGCATTTCGTCGAAAATCGACACCCGCGAGTTTGAGCAACCACCGTCAGTGCCGAGTGCGACTTTGACACCGCGACGATGGAGGTCAACGACATCGGTGACGCCATCGCCCAAGAACATGTTGGAGTTGGGGTTGTACGCCAGTTTGGCGCCGCGCTTGGCGAGCAGCGCACGCTCTTCCTCGTCGAACCAACACCCGTGCACCGCGATCATGTTTTCATCGAGCAGGCCGAGCTGGTCGATGGCCTTGAGCGGGGTTGTGCCGTACTGCTTTTTCGCGTCTTCGACCTGATAACGCTCTTCTGCCAGATGGATGTGCCAGGGCACGCCGACGCTGTTTGCTGCTTCGGCGCCGGCGCGAATCATTTTCTCGGAGGCGCCATGCAGCGAGTGGGGCGCGGCATGAATCGCCACATCGCGAGCGTGTTGGAACTCGCCGTGCAGGGCGAGAAAGTGCCCCCGCGCCTCGTCCACACTCTCGCGATATTCGGCTGGGGCGCCCTCCCAATCGTAGAAACAGCGCGCCAGCACGACGCGAAGTCCGACCGCTCGTGCCGCCACAATCACCGCGCGCGCGTTTTCATTGCTGTGGCTGTTAATGTAAAAAAAATCGCAGACTGCGGTGACGCCATGCAGCGCCATCTCAGAAAAAGCAAACAGCGCACCCGTGTAAACTCCCTCACGCCCTAGTCTCGGCGAATAGCGATAGAGCGCCCGATCGCGCCACTTCAAAAACGGCAGGTCGTCACCAAAGCCGCGCAACAGCGATTGGAACGAATGGTTGTGCGCATTGACCGTGCCCGGCAGCATCGCTTTGTGTCCAAGATCGAGCACTTCGGTATCACTCGGCAGCGACGCGCGCGGTCCACAAGCAACAATCGTCCCGCTCTCGATCTGCAGCGCAAAGCGCTCGACCATTTTGCCGCCCACCAGCGCGACGTCCGAGGTGAGAATCACCGACGTCCAGCCCGACGCAAGAGCGATGTCTTCGGCGGCGTGACTGTTTCCACATCCATCGACGTGAGCGTCGGCTTTTGCGCCTTGCCTTGCAACAAATCCAAAGCCTTGCGCAGCTCCGTCGCCGTTTTTAATGACCGCGCTTGGTAGCGATCAGTGATCACCCGTCCATTGTTTTTCGTAACCCGGTTGAGCGCACGGGCAATGCGTACATTGATGCCGGTGATTCCTCTTCTGAGAGCGACTTTATCGTCCGCCTCGACGATAAAATGGATTACATCGCCGATTACGGCGAAGTGGCACAGTCGCACGTTGACGTTTTCCTGCGCTCTGGCAAAGACACACCCCAACTCTTTGTGGCTCTGTTTTCGGCGCAGACCGTTCGTGCCTTTGCGCAAACGAACGGTCACGTGCAATGGGTAATTGGCGTCGAGTTCGGGCCGTTCACGATGTGGCGCCTCGTCCGTGTGTCGTTTACGCCCGGAGCCGGCCCGCCGGCCACCCCAGGTCTTGATTTCGAATGACTGCTGTCGGTGACTCGTCCTCATCTTGAATAGGCTAATAGTGAAGACGGGAAAGTCAAGAGAGGAGTTGCAAGACTTGGACTGTTTTATGGTGTGCAGCTGCGATTCCACAGCATGATCGCACCTCGCGTCTGGGTGTCCATGCGCCCGGTGCGCGCGTAGAGGTCGGCTTTGCCGTCGCCGTCAAAATCTCCGAGCGTGGCGCCCACCAAGTCGGGGATCAAGTAGGACCCGCCGTCGCTGAAGGTGCCGTCTCCAGTGCCCCAGAACAGAGCTACTTTGTTGGCGCCGAAGGCCGTCGGAAACAGCAAATCGGGGTGGCCGTCGCCGTTGATGTCCTGCACCAAAGGAGGAATCCAAGGCGCCCTTACGGATGGAAGCGTTTGCTTTCTTAGGAAGGTGCCGTCTCCCTGACCAAGGAGAATCTGCGTTGTGCGATTGGTGTCTGTTTGCGTCAAGTCGAGGCGG
>JAHFDU010000248.1 GCA_023248835.1 Myxococcales bacterium
GCGTTGTCTTCGCCTGGCAAAGACGCATGGCGCGCGATCACGGCGTCGACTTCCGAGCCCCCAAGCGTAGCCAAAGTGCTCGCTCGGCCGCGGTGGCGTTTGTCCAGCATTCCCAGCCTCGCGTTGGAAACAACTTCATCTGCCCGCGCAAGCGGCGTGGAGCGACTCAATCCGCTCAGCTTAACAGCGAACGCCAGACGGGAGGCAGACGTGGTCACCAAAGCACTGGTTGCAGGTCTGATCTGACCCTGAGGACATCCGTTCACGCGACAATCCGAGGTGACTGGTTTGCCCGCTGATTGCACTTGCCCCTGGCGCTAAAACGCGGGAAACTTTCACTCCGATTTTTAGTTCAAGAGGAGACCACCGAGCGTTGGACAAAATACTGCGCGAACTCGACCTACAAGGTGCAGCCAAAGTTTTTCACAACCTGTCGGCGCCACTGCTCTATGAAGAGGCGGCGCGTCGGCGCGAGGGCTGGATCGGCGCGCATGGTCCGCTGGTGGTGTCGACCGGCAAGCACACTGGGCGCAGCGCCGATGACAAATTCGTCGTCCGCGACAACGAGACTGACGCGCAGGTGGCGTGGGGTAAAGTCAACCAGCCGCTTTCGCCTGAACACTATCGCATTTTGAAAAAGCGAGTGCTCGAACATCTGCGCGCGCGCGAACTGTTCATTCAGGAATGTTCGGCCGGCGCTGATCCTGCGTTTCGGGTGCCGGTGCGGGTGGTGACCGAGCGCGCGTGGCACAGCCTGTTTGCGCGCAACATGTTTTTGCCGTCGCATGACACTAAGCGCGGCGCGTTTTCGGTCTATCACGCGCCGACGTTTCAGGCCGATCCGAATACCGATGGTACGCGCTCAGGCACGTTCATTGTGCTCAATTTTTCTGAACGCACCGTGCTCATCGGCGGCACCGAGTACGCCGGCGAAATCAAAAAGTCGATCTTCACCGTGATGAACTATCTATTGCCGGCAGAACAAGTGATGTCTATGCACTGCTCGGCCAATGTTGGTGCCGCCGGAGATGTCGCCGTTTTCTTCGGCCTGTCCGGCACCGGCAAGACCACGCTGTCGGCCGATCCGGAGCGCTCGCTCGTCGGTGATGACGAACACGGCTGGTCGCCGCGCGGAGTGTTCAATCTCGAGGGTGGCTGCTATGCCAAAGTGATCAAGCTGTCGAAAGAGGCCGAGCCCGAGATCTACCAAACCACGCGCCACTTCGGTACCGTGCTCGAAAACGTGGTGCTCGACGAAACCACGCGCGAGCTCGATCTCGACAGCGACAAGCTCACCGAAAACACCCGTGCCTCTTACACGCTCGATCAAATTCCCAACATGGTGGCGTCGGGGCAAGCGGGTATTCCCAAGAATGTGATTTTTCTTACCTGCGATGCGTTTGGCGTATTGCCTCCAATATCGCGGCTGTCGAGTGAGCAGGCGATGTACCATTTTCTCTCTGGTTACACTGCCAAAGTGGCGGGTACGGAGATCGGTGTCACCGAGCCGAAAGCGACGTTTTCGACCTGTTTTGGCGCGCCGTTCATGCCCCGTCCGCCGGGTGTTTACGCCAAACTTCTCGGCGATCGCATGGCACACGCCTCGGCCAAAGCTTGGTTGGTCAACACCGGTTGGTCCGGTGGCGGCTATAGTACCGGTGGCAGTCGGATGAAGATCGCGTTTACCCGCTCGATCATTCACGCCATTTTATCGGGCGCGCTCGATAACGCAGCGACCACTGTTGATCCGATTTTTGGCGTCGCAGTGCCGAACGCGGTTCCCAACGTGCCCTCTGATGTACTCTCGCCGCGCAATACCTGGAAAGACAAGGCTGCCTACGACGCGCAAGCCCACAAGCTGGCCAAAATGTTCGCCGAAAATTTTGCTCAATATGCCGCTGGCGTCAGCGACGCCGTGCGCGCCGCTGGCCCCAAAGCGACAGCATAAATCGAATTTATTTGAGCCGGTTGGCGTAGCTGGCGCCCCTTATCGCACAGGGAGGCCTCGATGCGCATCATTCGACCTGTATTGTTCGTTTAATTGTCGAGCGCGCCGGAATTGATCCAGTCACGCACTAGCTCGAGTTGTGACGGCGACAGCGGGGGCTGATTGAGCGGCATTTGGGTGCCCATGCAAGCATCGCCGATCAGTTTTATGTAGAGCGGGCTCGAAGCTGCATTGCCAGCGACAACCAGAGGGCCGAATACTTGGTTGCAGACTTCGAAGTCGCCGTTTTTGGCAAACAGACTTGTATAGGCGACCGTTTTAGAGGAGAGATCGGGTCTAGTCCTCCGAGCTGCGTGGCAACCGCCGCTGTTGCAAGTGCCGTCGACAACGTCCCGATAGACAGTCGTCCAAGTTGCGACGCCCAAACCGCCGTCACTTCCGGCAGTACTGTCTGGAAGTTTGCCGTCGAATTGTTCAGCCACACCCTGGTCGTGCGGTACGAAGTCTGCATCGGTGCCGTGCTGGCTTGGCGGTTCGAGTACGACACCATCGGTGCTGCCCGGTGCATCGAGGTCGCTGCATGCAACAGAAAACATCAATGAAACAACCATCGCGCTAAAAACTTTTTTCTGCATAGTTGGTCCTATTCCCCAGGGTCGAACACCGATGATCGGTGGATGATGACGCCACCCGATCCGGCTGCGTAAACGCCGTCGCCACTACTGGCCCAGACCCCAAAAAAGCTGCGGTCGGTTCCGGCGGTCTCGGTTTTCCAGACGCCGTGCGCGCGATGAAGAATAGTGCCGATGGCGCCGACGATATAGGCATCGGCCGGTGCGTCCTCCCAGGCGATGCTATTTTCCCAGATGGCAAAAAGATCGTTCGGTGTCGGGACGTTCACCGTACGCCAGGTGAATCCATCCGTGGTGCAGCGAACCGTTCCGGCGGCGCCTACCGCGCAATTCTCATGATCCCCAAGGGCGATGCCATAAAGGTCTTTGTCGGTGTTGCTGGTGGCGTTTTGCCACGGAGTGCCGTTTGCAGCCAGCAGAGTGCCGTGGTCGCCGACGACCAGAAACTCATTACTGGTAAGGCTCGGGCAGGCACCGCGCAGTGAAACCTGGGTTCCACTGGTGTCACTGCGCCAATTGACCAAAATTGTGCCATTCGAGCCGGTGACTACATGCTGGTAGTCTGAACTGTTGCCTGCGATGGCATAGTAGATGGTGTTGCTGCCGCCGCCTTGCAGAATCTTCCAGGTTTTGTCTGATTGAAGTGCGAGGATGGTCTGGTTGGCGCCGACGATATAGCCAAGGCCGATCGCAAATAGATCGGCCGTAGTTCCGCTTGGTACCGCGGTCCACTTTTGACCGGTACCGGGGCCGGAGCGAAGAATCGTGCCGCCCGCACCGACGGCGTAGAGATCCTGTCCGTCGGCCCAGAAGCCGTAGAGATGATTGGTGGTCCCGCTTGCTTGCACCGTCCACTGTGCGCCCGTAGCAGGGTCTGCATCCGGGTTGTCGCCGCTGTCCATCTTTTGCGGCATTGTCGAAGTGTCGGCGCTGCTGTCCGGACCAGGCCCAGCGTCGGGCCCCGGCGGCGTGTCGGTGTGGCCAATGATCAGGTTGGGATCGCATCCCGTTGCCAAGAGTACCAGTAGACCCATTGCGGTTTTCATTCTCGACCTCCTACAACTGAAATGCATCGAGGTGCCCTCAACCTTCAATTGCCAAACCGCAATTTCGCATTTTGAGCTGCGTCGCGAAAACGACCCTTGGGATAGTTACGCAAATATTTGGACGCCAACGTCCGAGCGCGATCATCTCCTCCTGCAGCCGCGGCCTCGATCGCCAGTGCGAGCGCTTCTTCGGCCAGAACACCACTTGGATATCGATTGAGATAGTCGTCGAGCAGGCGGCCGGCGCGCTTCGGATCGTGCTGGTTGCGCAGCGCTGAGGTCGCCTCCAGCACCAGTGCCGCACCGGCTTCGATTTCGTCGTCTGCTGGCACCGCCGGCTCGGTGGTTTTCGGCCGACTTTCGCTCACCACAGCAATTTTCCTCGGGCGAACATGGGCAACCGGAGTCGGCACCACAGGCGGGGCAGCAATCTGGGGAATCGGCATGCTTCGATTTCGTTTCGCATGGTCGGAAATAGCCTTGACTGCACGCAACCGCCGCGCGTCCTGAGCTCGTCGAAGCATCATGGCGCTGGCTGCTGAGGCGAGCCCGATCAATGCAATCGCAGCGATCGCTGTCGCCCACCGTCGCTGAGCGGGCGCGGCTTGGCGCTTGGTGGCTTCGATCCGAGCGAGCACGCGCGCTTCGACAAAAGGTGAGCGTTCAAGCGGCCCGGTTGCTCGCAGCAATTTGACACCATCGGCGAGCAGCGGATCGGAAATATGTTGTGTTTCGCGTAGCCGCTCCATTAGCTGACCTCGCCTTGTCGAAAGGATTGCAAGTGCGCCAAATATTCTTTGCGCGCGTGATGTACCCGCGTCCACACCGTCGCCAGCGGAATGTTTTGTAGCGCGGCGATCTCTTCGCCTGAATAGCCTTCGATTTCGAACAGCACAAACGCACTGCGCCGTTTGTGACTCATTTTAGAAAGCAGTTTTTGCAACACCCGTTCGGCATCTTTGCGCTCCATCTCCTCGATCGGCGTGTGACGGAGATCGACGATGGTCTCGAGCTCGACTTCACGCGGCCGGAGATAAAGGTGCTTGAACCAGCTGCGTCGTCGGTGACCGCTGACGACTTTGGCGGTGATGTTGTAGAGCCAGCCCGACAGGTTGCCGCCGGTAAAGCTGGGCAGCCGCTCTTGCACCACCAAAAACACCTCTTGCGCCAAGTCTTCGATCTCCGATCCGGCGCCGCCAAAGGCTCGTACCCAACCCGTCACCGGGTAAAACCAAGCCTTGTAAATAGACGTAAAATCGGGTGTTTCGGCGAAATTCGCCGGCGAAGGGCAAGCGTAGCCTTCGATTGTTTCGCCCTTCGACTTCGCTGCGCTCCGCTCAGCGAGCACGGACTTTGGGGCGTGAACGCTTGCGGCGTTTGTTCTCACCTCTAAGGAATGCACAGTGGGGTCTAAAACCTTCAATGGAGTTTTACCGAAAGTCCGGCGCTGATGCCGATCCAAGCGATTGGCAAGGTTTCGACCGTCCCGATCGGTTCAATTTGCAGATTCTCGGGGCGCGGCGAAATCGTGGCGTGCAGTGCCAAATAGGGCGCGATTCGCGGATGAACCCAAAGCCGGACCAGCGCGCCCAAGCGGAGGCCCAGATCGAGGTGGATTGCTCGCTGGGTTGACGTTATGTCAACCCCGTCGGCTAGCAAAACTGTCGCGGCGAGGCCAAGGTCACCGGCGAAATCAAAGCGGGCGCGGCGCAAACTTAGCCGCAAAGATAGGTCGATGGGAATGCGTGTCAGTTGTGCATGGCCGGTAGGTAAGGCGAGCGAAGTGGACGACAAACCGCCGATGCCCAGCGCTACGCCGGCGATTTTGCCACCGATCGTAGCGCGGACTTCGGCGCCGCCGGAAAACAGGCTTGAACTGGCGCGCGGGGCGGAGTCAAAAAGGCCGCCGAATTCTAGATCGGCGAAAAGTCGCGATCGCCGGGTTGGTAGGGCAGGTGGCGCTGGAAGGGTCAGTTGGGGCGGCGGCGCGATCGGAGGTGAAGGAGGCACCACCACCGGTGGGTGGAGCATCAGCGCGGCGAATACCGCGGCAACCCGAGCCCGCTCCTTGCAGCTGCGCGACTCGTCGACTAGTTCGCGGGTTTGACCTGCGGCCGAGACGCGATAGCTGTGGCCCAGATCGATGAGTCTAACCGTGGCGGAGTCGGCCGCCTCGCCGATGCCGATGCCGATGCCGATTTCCGTTTTCGGCAGTAGCTGCTGCAAGCGGAGAGCGACCGCTGAAGGCGCCGGACAAGCGGCATCGGCGCCCGCGATCAAGATCTGGGACGGCAGCGCCCAGGCGGACGACGTAAACAGCAGCAGCGGCAGCACCAAGGCCGTCCGTTTGATTCCTGTAATAAGCAACAATCGGCTCCAAATGCAATGTGGATATATGTATTCGTATTTCAAAAACAAATCAATCGAATATGC
>JAHFDU010000249.1 GCA_023248835.1 Myxococcales bacterium
ACGCCAACGTCAGCATCGGTGCCGGAAAAAAAGACGCACTCGAGCGCTTGTGCCGCTACATCGTGCGGCCACCGGTGGCGTTGAGCAGGCTTGCGCAACTGAGCGACGGGGCGATCTGCTATCGCGTCAAGAATCTCGCGCCGCATCAGCCTGCCGTGTTGCGCTTCGAGCCGCTCGAGTTCATGCGCAAGTTGGCCCAGCTAATTCCTCCTCCGAGGGTGCACATCGTTCGCTATTTCGGCGTCTGGGCGCCGAACGCGAAGCTGCGATCGAAAGTTGTGCCGCCGAGGGTAGCGGCCACCGCCGCGGAGAGTAGCGCTGGCGTCGCCGATTCTGCACGCGGCGAAATGCTCGAGAGGATTTTACGTCGGCCAGTTCTAAATTGGTCTGAACTTTTGCGTCGCGTTTTTGCGATCGATATTTTGGCCTGCCCATGCGGTGGGCGAAGAAAAGTGATCGCGTTCATCACCAACCCAACCGTTGCGCGAAAGATTCTTGATCACATTGGGCTGCCGTCGGCGCCACTGCAACCGGTGCCAGCTCGCGCTCCACCGCAAATCGACAGCGACGAATTCTCAGACCCGATCCTACCCGGTTGAGCAGCCCTTCAAATTTGCGATTTTTCGCAGGACGGCATAGCCTTGCGCAGTGTTCGAATTCGAGAGAAATTTCGGTTGTTTTCCCAACAAAGAGAAGTCACATAAGTTAACCGATATCGGACTTGCCGTCATGCGCCCGACGCAGTCTACTCGAACGCGATGGGAAAATGTGGGTTGAACCGGCTATCCGCGGCATGTCTCGCCGCGACTCGAAAAAACTGCGTGAGCGAATGGTCCAAGACCGACTGCTTCGACTGCATGTAGTGGCGTGCGCGCAGGAACGGGAGCCATGCGCGGTCTCCGAGGACAACCTCGGTCTCGTCGAGGTTCCGACGAGGAACCCACCTCCCGCCCAACCGCTCGACGAGCAGTTCACCGAGAAGCGCGCCGATGGCGGGAACGAGATCGCTCTGGATGTCGGCTCGATTGAACGTGGCGGGGTAGTTGGCCTGCCAGAAGTAGTGGTCGATCCGGGGAAGGACCTCCGGGACGGCTCTCGCGGTCTCGCGAGCCTCCCGATGGAGAAGTGCACGAAACTTCTCGGCGTATGTTTGGTACTCGGCGATCGCGGCGCGTGGGTTGGGCGCGTCCGGCGGAAGCCCATCGGCGGCCGGTCGCCACTCGGTCACCGGCGGGGGACGGTAGCGATTGAACCTCGCGATCTCCGGCTGACGACGCGCAAACGGGAGGTCGTCGAGAACCAGAGCGATCAAGTCAGCGATGTCCGGATCCCAGTCAGGCTCGACGGGGCGCAAGATCTCGTCGCGCTCCCGCAGACGCGCCAGGGCCTGCTCGAACGTCACGTCGTCACGAAGGTGCGCGAGCGCCCTGGCCTGCGCGCGACGCGCCTCGTCGCTGCTGAAGTCAGCCGGCGTGGGGCCAGTCGTGAACAGAACGCCTCCCTCTGGAAGCTGCTCGAGGTGATCCGCCGGCGTCGAGAGCACGCGCTCGCGGCCGATGGACTCGACCATCTCCTTTCCGTAGACGTTCAGCCAATAGATCTCATAGATCGCGTAGGGTGCGTAAGGATCCGATTGGTGAGGATCTGATCCCAGTGAGAAGTCGGCGGACGCGTGCGCCAACCCGTATTTGGGATTGTCGGCGCGGGTCAGCGCTGCGAACAGCTTGGCGATGGTCCGGCTGCGCTCGGCGCCACGGCGGGAGTCCTGGAAGTGGCTCAGCGCAATCTTGAGGGTGAGCGTTAGACCGAGTCGCACCTCGCGGCCCGCCCCGGCGAGGCCCACGTAACCGCTCATCTCGGGAGGGCTCTCACGCAGGAAGTCGATCACAAGCGTTCGATCGGGACGGCGTTTCTCGAGACACTTCGCGAGCGCCTCGATGGAAAGTCTCGACTCCTTCTTCCCCGACCTGAACTTCTCGGGCGGGCACTCCCCCTCCTGGAGTCCGTCCAGCAACGGACGGATACCCTCCACCCCGGCAGCCGATGGATCGGTCGCCAGGTAGAGCTTCAGCTCGAGAAAATCATTGCGAGACAGGGACTCCCAGCGCATCGCCGAGCGGATAGGCGGTTCAACCCACATTTTTCCATCGCGTTCGAGTAGACTGCGTGGGCGCATGGTGGCAAGTCCGATATCGGTTAACTTATGTGCCTTCTCTTTGTTGGGAAAACAACCGAAATTTCTCTCGAATTTGAACACTACGCAAGGCTATGCGCTCCTGCGAAAAATCGCAAATTTGAAGGCTGCTCAACCGGGCAGGATCGGGTGTGAGAATTCATCGCTGTCGATTTGCGGTGGAGCGCGAGCGGGCACCGCTTGCGGTGGCGCAGACGGCAGCCCAATGTGATCAAGAATCTTGCGCGCGATGTTTGGGTTGGTGATGAACGCGATCACTTTTCTTCGCCCACCGCACGGGCACGCCAAAATATCGATCGCAAAAACGCGACGTAAGAGTTCAGACCAATTTAGAACTGGCCGACGTAAAATCCTCTCGAGCATTTCGCCGCGTGCAGAATCGACAACGCCGGCATTATTATCCGCGGCTGTTGCCACTGCGCTCGGCGGCACCACTTTCGATCGCAGTTTCGCATTCGGCGCCCATACGCCGAAATAGCGAACGATGTGCACCCTTGGAGGAGGAATAAGCTGGGCCAGCTTGCGCATGAATACGAGCGGCTCGAAGCGCAACACGGCGGGCTGATGCGGCGCAAGATTCTTGACGCGATAGCAGATCGCCCCGTCGCTCAGTTGCGCAAGCCTGCTCAACGCCACCGGTGGCCGCACGATGTAGCGGCACAAGCGCTCGAGTGCATCCTTCTTTCCGGCACTGATGCTGACGTTGGCGTGAACGGAAAAACCGCCGAGCAGCGCACAGCGAGGGGACTTCAACAAAGAGAAGTCACATAAGTTAACCGATATCGGACTTGCCGTCATGCGCCCGACGCAGTCTACTCGAACGCGATGGGAAAATGTGGGTTGAACCGGCTATCCGCTATGAGGCGCCATTACATAGAAATGGAGAGCCGGCTATGAAATTAACCTACTGTCGTTCGACTCAGCAAATAATCCTCGGCGCCCTGCTACTTTGGGGTTGTGGCAAGCCCAAGACGGTCCTGAAAACTCCGCTCGACATGGGCAAACCGATCGTTTTGCACGACGGCGGCAGCGATACCAATGCGCATCCGATCGACGCTGGCAGTGATGAAGCCATCGGCGGCGACGACATGGAAGTCGTTCAGGGCGACGACATGGAAATCGTTCAGGGCCAAGACATGAACGTGGTCCATCGCGACATGGCCATCCGCGACAGTGCGATGACCCACGACTTGCCACCGCCACCTTCGGTTGATGGCGGAGCTTGCATCGTCGTCAATAGTTGGCCCGGACTGCGACCGTTCGGTAGGTTCGACTCCGTGGTGACCCGGGTGGCCTCGGCGGACACCGCTTCGGGCGCTTCGACCCAGCTGCTGATCGAAGATTGGCAGGCGATGGGCGAAACCTATCCGAAGATGGCGAATTTTTCCGGCAGCGATACCTACGCCAATTGCGAAGTGTGTGCGATCGTTGCCGCCTGCGACAGCAGCAGCGTTTGCATCTATCAGTACTTGGCGCAAGCGGGCGCGGCTACGGTGACGCGCGCCGACCGCCATGAAAAGACTGGCAGAATGACCGCCACCGCGACCAATCTCAAACTCATCGAATGGGATTTTTCGAGAGCCGTCGACGCTCCTGTGCCGGGCGGCAAATGCTATGAGATTGCCAGCGCATCGTTTGATGTCACTTGGAATCGCTGCGCACCAGTCATCAATGAGGTGCAGACTGCCGGAGCGAGCGCCGGCGATGAATTTGTCGAAATTCACAATCCATGTGGTGGCAGCGTCGATCTGACCGGCTGGAAGTTGGTCTATCGCTCCGCCTCCAATAGCAGCGGCAGCGACTCGACGCTGCTCTCGCTTACCCAAAGCATCGCAGCTGGCGGCTATTTGCTGCTCGGTGGCGTCAGTTTTTCGGGCACCGCCGATGCACAGTTCGGTCGTGGCGTCGGACTCGCGGCAGGCGGCGGCGCAGTTGGCTTGCGCAGTCCTGCCGGCGATCTGGTCGACTCGGTTTCCTACGGAACCTTGACCGCGCCCAATGATCTGACCGAAGGCGCGCCCGCCTCCGCACCGCCCGCCTCGCAATCGATTGCGCGCAAGCCAAATGGCACCGACACCGACCACAACAACAGTGACTTTGTGATCGCAGCGACGCCGACACCGAAGGCGGCGAACTAGAATGGCCGAACTCAATCCCTACAAGGCGCCCCAAGCGGATGTCGACGCGGTGGTCGATAGCACTGCTGACATGACACAGCTCGCGAGCGGACAACGGCTGGTGATTTACGGAATTTTGATTTATGTCGGCGCCGCCGTGTTGCCTGCGACGATCAGACCGCTCGTAGTCGTGCTGTGTATGGCGGCATTCGTAGTTTCAGTGGTTGGAATCATTCGACTTGCTTGGGGGATGGGTCATTCACTGGTGGTGAAAATCCTGCTGCTTGTTTCTATGCTCGTGCCGCTTGTCAACCTCATTGCGCTGCTCGTTATGAGCTCCCAGGCGACTGCCCGCCTGCGCGCTGCCGGTTACAAGGTCGGCCTCCTCGGAGCCTCGAAAAAAAAAGTTTAGGTTGACGTGTGTCATTTGATTGAGTCGAGGGCTGCTCTACGTTATAGAGACGGCAATGGCACGAAGAATCTCGCTGTTTGTTCTCTGTGCCGTGGCTTGCCACTCCCAGTCGACGCCTGCCAACGATCTTGCTCCCAATGATGCGGCGGCCGTCGATTTGGCCGATCTGTCGGTTCCGCGCGACCTGACGCCGCTGCATTTGGCATTCAAACCGTCCGGAGGCGATCTCACCGTCGGTGCCCGACCGGGCGGCCTCGCCACCGGCGACCTCAACGGCGACGGCGCGCCCGATTTGGTCGTCACCAACATGGATGAAAACAACCTCACCGTGCTGCTCGGCGATGGACACGGCGGTTTCGCAAAGCCAACCAAACAGACGATTCCGGGCGACGGACCTGGCTCGTTGGTGCTGGCGGATCTCAACCAAGACGGCAAACTCGACGTCGCAGTGGCCAACTATAAATCGGCCGAACTGGTGGTGATGTTCGGCCGAGGCGACGGCGGATTCGATGTCGCGAGCAAGCTGGCGGTGGGAGCCAATCCGCTTGGAGTTGATGTCGGAGATTTTGATGGTGATGGCCGCAAAGACATTGCGGTCGGCAGCTTCGGCGGCGGCGGCATCGCTGTCATTTATGGCAATGCCGACGGCTCGCCCGGCCATTCGGATCGGTTGACTGCACCGACCGGAGTGCAATCCGTGGTCGTCGCTGATCTCAACCAGGACGGCAAACTCGATATCGCCGCACTGAGCAACAAAGAGAAGTCACATAAGTTAACCGATATCGGACTTGCCGTCATGCGCCCGACGCAGTCTACTCGAACGCGATGGGAAAATGTGGGTTGAACCGGCTATCCGCTTGGAGACAACTAATGCGAATTCTGCTGCCGGTCCTGCTCATGCCAACTTTGGCGCACGCCGATCTGCGCCTCGTCGCGGCGCCGGCGATGACCGTCGAATGCGATGATCTTGAACTCGGACCGCTGACCCAGGCACTCGATGCCGAGCGCGCGGTGCTGCAGAAGCGCTCTGAGACCCTCAGCTTTTCGGGACGCAGCGTCAGCTCTTCAGAGTACGCCAGTCGCACCTTAAAAACCGTCGCCGACTTGGCGCGCGCAGGTGATCGCGGAAAACTTTGTGGCGCGCTCGGCGCTTGGTTCGTCTGGTATCAGATCGCCAATCCGATTTTGATGACCGCCTACCACACCCCGTCGGTGCGCGGCAGTTTGAGCGCAGACGAGACCTATCGCTATCCGCTTTATCGTCGTCCCAAAGATGGCCACGCCCACGACGCCAGCGCGCAAATTTTGGCCGGCAGTCTGGCGGGCAAAA
>JAHFDU010000250.1 GCA_023248835.1 Myxococcales bacterium
ATGCAGTGCGCGGGATTGTGACAGTCCGGAGTGCTGCAGCGAGCCGGTTTGTTCTGGCAATTCGGTCTGTAGCGGGCTAACCTGTCAATCTCTGCCCAATCGATGTAACGGGTGGGTCAACGTCTCCGATTGTGATGGCCACGATCCAGAAGACCCCGACAACGACTGCTACAATTGCTGCACTTGCTGCTAGTACTAGCGGGGGGATCACAGCCCCAGCGCGTAAAATTTTCCTTGCGCCGGAAGGTAGATCACGCCATTGGTTCCGATCACCGGTGCTCCGGATCCAGCGATCGGTGCCGCCCATTTTTTCTGTCCTAGCGGTGTCACGGCATGGAAATTTTTTCCGGTCACGACGTACAGGGTGCCGGCCGCATCAACAAGCGGAGGAACCAACGGCACGGTGCGGACGTCATTTTCCAACACAAGTTGCCACTTGGATTGCCCCAATGGTGTCACCGCCTCAACGCTTGCTTGGCTTTTGTTGGTAGCGGGGATGTATTGAGAGCTGAGCATATAGATCGTGCCATCAGCGGCGATGGCAAGATCTTGGGTGGCTGCGCCAGATACTTTGTACGCCCACTTTTTTTGTCCAAGCGGCGTTAGGGCATAGAGGAATTGCCCAGGGTTGGCATTGGCAGAGTCAAACGAAGGGACGTAAATGGTGCCATCCTCGGCTATCGAAGCGCTGCCGTTGAGGCTGAAGCTGTCTGTGGTAAACACCCATTTTTGCGCGCCTGCTGGGGTTACGGCGTAGATTTTGGCATCACCCGCATAGTAGCTGGCGCCGACGTAGATGGTACCGTCCGCGGCGATGGCGGGAGCAGACCAGGCTGCGTCGGCCCCCGATTGGTAAGGGAAAAGGCTCCAAAACAGATCCCCGTCCTGTTTTCGGGCAATGAGCGCCATGCCGTTGTTCGCGCCGTAAACAGTTCCATCGGCGGCGATGGCTGGAATGGGGAGCGCGCCACCGTACGCGGCTCCCCCGATGGAGTATTTCTCCTTTCCGTCGACCGGATTCAGTGCATTCAGAAATGAAATCGGATCGACAAACAAGACGGTGCCGTCCGATCCAATGGCAGGCGATGAATGGACAAAGCATGGAATGTTGGCCACCGACCATTTAACCGTACCGTCTGGCTTCACTGCATAAAAAAGGAACCGCTGAGTGGGGTCGTCTGGGCTGGCGCAAAAATAGATCGTTCCATCTGCGGCCACGACTGGTGAGCCAGCGACAAGTCCATCCAAATCGACCGCCCACTTTACGATTGGGCTCGAGGCGGGTCCCGTAAGGCCGCTGCGCCCGGTGTGCGCAGGGCAACCATTCCACATCGGCCAGGGCGAGCCCGGTTCAAGGCCTTTTGTGTCGCCACAGGATGCACCACCACCAGGCGCCACGCATTGCGTTCCGTTACGCATGTACCCGGCGTCGCAGACAAAATCGCAACTGCCGTTGCAGGTCGCGGTCGCATGCGTTGGCGTTGCGGCGCTGCAGTCGTTGCCGCAACCACCGCAGTGATGGAGACTCGAGTTGGTATCGGTGCACAATCCGTTGCACGTCGTGGCGCAGCTGGCACTGCATTTGCCCGCGACACAAAACGGCGCCGGGTCCAGGCAGGCAATTCCACAGCCACCGCAATTTTGGGTATCACTTGTTGTGTCTGCGCAATTCTGCCCACAGCGCGTACCGTCAGCCTCGCAGCTTGCATCTTCCTGCATAGCTCGTTTTTTTTGCAGGCAGGCGAATTGCAAGCAGATGTAGAATCCAATTGAAATCCGACGCATGGAGAGCTCCTTGATCTGTGCGCCATAGGTACTACAGGGACGAGAAAGTTGCCAGCAAGCGAAGTCACCGGCGAAGGTACTGCGCCGGCTCCACCGCGGCACCCGCTCGCCTGCACATTCCTCTAATCCGATCAGCCAATTGGTACTATCGTCTATCGTCAAAGGTTGGTTCTTTGTTGCTTCTCGCTCATAATGGAGAGCATGAAGAGGACCAAACAGTTTACGGCGATCATCCAGCAGGAAAAAAAACTCTATGTCGCCGTTTGTCCTGAACTCGACGTCGCCAGCCAAGGCAAGACCGTCGATCAAGCGCGAAAGAATCTTGGCGAAGCGATCAGGTTGTTGCTGCAGACGGCGTCTGCCTCTGAAATCAAGCGTCGCCTCCGCGGCACGACGTATGTCACACAGGTAGAGGTCGTGGTTGGGTAGGCTGGCCGTTCTGTCCGGGAAAGCAGTCTGCAAGATTTTGACCGACCATGGATTTGTGAGAATACGAACGCGAGGCAGCCATATTATCATGCAAAGAAAAACCCAGGACTCAACGATCACCGTACCCGTTCCCAATCATCGAACGTTGGCGGTTGGCACCCTGCTCTCGATCATTCACCAATCAGTCTTGCCACGATCTCTTTTTGAGTCTTAAGGGGGCGATGCTGTGGTGACAAATCCTCTGCTGATCTTGGTTCCGGCGCGAGGTGGTTCTAAAGGGCTGCCGCGAAAAAACATTCGCCAGCTTGGCGGCGTCCCGCTCTTGCAGTGGTCGCGCGAAGCGGTTGAGCAAGCGGGGCTTGACGCCAAAGTGGTGCTCTCGACCGACGACACCGAGACCGCCGAAGTGGGTCGGGCCTGCGGTCTGCAAGTGCCGTTTATGCGGCCAGCGGAGTTTGCCACCGACACGGCGTCGGCGGTTTCGGTGGTGCGCCATGCGCTCGACTGGTACGCCGAACGCAAAATTGAATTTGAAAATATTTTGCTTTTGCAACCAACCTCGCCCTTTCGATCACCGGCGGCGCTGGCGCAAAGCGTGGAATTTTTGGCCGACTCGAATGTCGATGGTGTTCTCGGCTGTAAACCGATCCATCGCGCTTTGTATGCCCTCTATTACACCGACGAAAACGGACTGCTCTCGTCGGTGGTCGAGCGATCCGAAAGTGGCGACGAAAATCACCGTCGACAGAACGTACGTACATTGTACACGCCAAATGGCGCACTCTATCTGGTGCGCACCGCAGCGTTTCGTCGCGAACACACGGTGATGCCAAAACGAACTCGCGCCATTGTCATGGATCAGGTAGCCAGCCTCGACATCGACGACGCGGTCGATTGGTCGGTAGCCGAAGCGCTGGTCGCCGCCAAGGTCACCTGGCGGAAGTAACGCGCAGGAGGGTTTTCAACCCATGCTCCAAGCTCGTATTTTTCCTAAGAGTGGGAACGCCCACCCAGTGACCCCGGCTGACGGCACGCCCACCCCCTATGAGTGGGAACGCCCACCCGTTGACCCCGGCTGACGGCACGCCCACCCCCTCCTGCCAGCCGAAGCGATTGCTATGTGCGAAGAATATCGGCAACACGATTCGAAAAGTTGCGTGTTTTTTACGTTGCCTTGAGCGAATAGTAGCGCGCTGCCATGAGCAGAAGAACCGAGCGCAGGCTCATCGATATCAGGCGACCCAACAGCGCACCGACGAGGCCAAACTGCCGCGCCAACAGCAGGCCGGCGACGATGTTGACGATGGCGCTGGAGATGGTGGCGGCGGGGATAATCCAGGTGCGACCAAGATAAAACAGCACCAGCGCGCCGGGATAGTAAAGCGCCTCGACGATCACCGAGAGGCAGAGCAGCGGCACCAAGGCAAATGCGCTGTGCAAATTGGTCGACACCAGCACCCAGAAAATCGGTACGCCGGCGCCAATCAGTACGGAGGAGCCGAGGCCGATACCAGCGAACGACAGGACAAAGCTGCGCAGTCGCCGGCGTAGTGCCGCGGCACCGCCGGCGCGGAAAATTTCGCCGATTTCGACTGCAGAGGCTTCATTCCAGGCGGCTACCGCCATGCTGCCGGGCGATACCACGGTTTGCGCTGCAGTGTAACGACCGAGCTCTGGCTTGAGATCGCACACCTCTAACACCCAACGATCGCCCCACTGCTGCATCGAGCTCGCCACCAGATGGAAAACGAAAGGCACTGACAGCCGCACGCCCTCCCACAGCAGCGATTCCTTCATTTCGCCCTTGAGCGCAAGCAAAACAAAAACCAGCGACACTACGCTGTCGAGCAGATAGGCGATCGCCGAAGCTTCGATGGTGCCGCGCAGGCCGCGATGAAAGTAGCCCACCAGCAACAGGCCACTGCAGAGCAGTGCGACAAACTGGGTGACCTGAAAGGCCGCGGCCGCAAATGGCCGCTGCGCCGATTTGAGATAGAGCGGCGGAATTTGTGCGACGACGCTGCCCCAGCCCGCCCAGATGATACAGCTCAGCTCCCAGCGACCAAACAGTCCAATTCGCACCGGCGCGAAAAGCAGCACCGGAATTTCAATCACTGCCGCCAGGGTTGCCGAGACCACCAGCAACCAGCGCGAAATACCGCCGACCCGCCGGACCGCGGCTTGTCGATCTTGGTTGTCGAAATAAAAGCGCGACACTGCCGCCGATAACCCGAGCGACAAAACCGGCGGCAGAAAGGCGATCGCGGTTTGCGCCAGCCCGTACTGGCCGTAATCGGTGGCGGACAGCCGTCGAGAATACAGCGGCAACAGAATCAGACTGGCGATGCGCGGCAAAGTGGCGGCGACAAAATAGATCAGCGCCGGCGCGGCTATGCGCTGACTTTGCAACAGTCGATGCCAGTGTGCTTGCAGCTTAGAAAAAAACATTGCTGCATCATCTATCGCCGATTGGTCGCAGCGAGGAAACAGTTTTGTTGCTTCGTCGCCGCGACCGCGCTTTGCGGATTCGATCGCCTAGTAGAATCTCATTTCGACGTTCGAGGTCGGCCGAGCGCTTGCGTTGTCGCCGTCGCAGCGCGGAATCGGCGAGCGCTCGCCTGCCGAGCGCGGCTTCGAGTTCGGCCTGCACATTTTCCATTTTTCGTGCGGCGGTTCGGGCCTGCTCCGCCACCTTGCCGAGCGCGCGCTCTTTTTCGGCGGCGCCGGCTCGTGCCATCGCCACTGCTTGCGCCGCACTCGAAAAATGAAGCGCTTTGCCGCGACTTTGTGCCTGCAAATGCGCTTCGGCTAGCGCAATTTTTTGCTGCGACCGAATGAGCACCGTCTTGGCAGCGACCACCAATTCTGTCGCCGCTTCGAGGTCGCGGTGGGCCGCCGCCAGGCGGACTTGCGCGTCGAGTAGCTCAATCTTGCGCAGTCGCAGAATCGCCTGTTCGGTGTTCATGCGTGGACTCTAGAATTCGGCATGGCCGCGTAGCGAAAACACCTAACTGCTGGCTTGGAGTTTGTGCAAAACTGCCGCCACCAGCGCCTCGTCGCTCGGAGGCGGAGTCGCATTGTGAATCGGAGCGCGAGGGTACCCGGTGCCATTCGGACAGGCATTGCACAGCGTGCAGGGGTCGGGCGCGCGCGGAATGCCGAGCTGACTTGCGAGCGCTTGCAGTTTTTCTACTTCCACCGGCGGCAGTGGCGCCACCGGTCCGAGTACGCGGGCGGCGTGGGTGATTTTCGCCGCGTGCTCCATCGCTTCCAGTCGATTGTAAGCCTCGTCGAGATCGCGCCCGAGCGTGATCGCGCCGTGCCTGTCCATCACCATCGCGTTCGACTGCCGCATGTAGGGGCGCAGCACTTGCGGCACCTCTTCGGTGGTCGGAGTCGAATAGGGCGCGGTCAAAATCGGCCCGAGCACGAGACAAGTTTCTGACAAAATGCATTGCGCCAAGCTGACGCCCGCCAGCGCCAGTCCGACGGTAATCGGCGGATGCGAGTGAACCACCGCCGAGATGTCGGGCCGTTCGGCATAGGCGAGCTCATGCATCAAGAATTCGGAAGAGGGCTTGCGGCTGCCGCGCAAAAGTTTGCCGTGCAGATCGGTGATGACCAGATCACTTTCGCTGATAAAACCCTTGTGTAGCCCCGTCGGTGTGACCAGCACCCGGCCATCGTCGAGTTTAACCGAAACGTTGCCATCGCCAGCAGCGATGAAGCCCTGCCGATACATGCGGTGGCAGATCTCCACCAAGTGTTTGCGGGTTTCGGACTCGCGCAGCATCGCCCGAAAACTAGCAGAGCTCTATCTGATCTACAATC
>JAHFDU010000003.1:0-2413 GCA_023248835.1 Myxococcales bacterium
GGCCGCGCGCGACATTCTTTTGCGCGAAGTCGACGATCGCGGCTTGGTCTACTTCAAACTTCCGGGTCGGCCGCACGCCAATCACGGCAGCACCGCACTGGTGCCCTACGGATCGTCGGCGGGCTCGGCGCTGATGCCGATGGCGCCGGGCGAAGGTGCGGCGATGGCCGGTTTGCTTCTCAACGTGCTCTTACTTCCCGGGCTCGGGTCGCTGGTCGCCGGGCGCACCGGCGATGGCGTCGCCCAGTTGGTGCTCTGCTTAGTCGGCCTGCCGCTCTGTCTGCTCGGTTTCGTCGCCGTCGGTCTGCCGCTGTGGACGGCGGCGTGGGTGTGGAGCCTCATCACCGGCATTCGCTGCCTCAACGAAGCCAAAGCCACCGCCGAAACCTAGATCGTCGCTGTCACATCCATGGAGTCCAAGCGCCGCGGAGTCGCAGCGTTCGCTCTACCATGATTTGAAATATTCGCTCGAGACTGTCCCGCACCTGCGCGCCTTCGAGAATACCCATCGCGCGCGCGATCGCTTCGAGGGTGGCGAGGCCATGGTTCTTGGTTTCGCGGCGCAGCCGATAGTGCGTCGGAGCGTCCTCTTTCGGCAGCGAAACACAGGGCACTTCGCCAAGGCCGGGCATGCGCGCTTTCACCTTGCCGGCTTGGCGCCAGGTGCCGTCGGGAACAATCAGCGTAATCGGCAGCGGCGAGGCAGCAAACTTCGCGATCGGTATCGCTGTCGCCTGTGGATAGAGCAGCAGCGGCTGCACTGACTCATCGCTCAAGAATTGAGGCGGTGGCTCGCCGTGAACACCGCGCACCCAGACCTCGCTATTTTCCAAACACTGCGCTGCCAGAAGGCCGGTGTTGCTCGGCTTGCGCTCTTCGTCGCGATGAATCACCAGCAAGAGTCGCGTGCGTGTCGTAATCCGCGGCATCAAAGCGCAAAGGCACAAACGTTGGTGCATGCGGCAGCGACGGCAGCGGATGTCAAGGTTGTCGCGGCGGCTCACCTCAGCGCTTCCTCTGTTCCAGTTTTTTCGCTGCTACACGGAAGACCAAGTGCCACCAGCGCCGACCCAAGATCATCGGGCAGCGGCGCCGTGATCACGACGCGTTCACGGCTGATCGGATGGGCGAACGCGAGCAGGTGCGCGTGCAGCGCCAGTCGATGAAGATGGTACCGCGCGCGGTAGTGGCGATTGATTTCGCCCGATCCATAGTTGACGTCGCCGATGATCGGGTGGTGGATGTGTTTGAGGTGGCGCCTGATTTGGTGCAGCCGTCCGGTCTCTGGCATCACTTCGACGAGAGAACAGCGGTCAACGCTCGAGCGAGCGATGCGGACAAAGCGAGTTCGCGCCTCCACCCGCGCGCCCGATTCTTGCTTCGGAATCGGATGGTCGATGAGGCCAGCCTCGGGTGGCTCGCCGCGCACCAGTGCCAGGTAGCGCTTGTCGACGTTGCCGTTTTCGAAGTCACGCCCGAGCAGCGCGGCGGCGACGCTTGACCGAGCGAACAACAGCGCGCCACTGGTGCCGCGATCGAGCCGATGTACTGGACTGACCTGCGCACCGACGGCGTCGCGGACGCGAAACATCGCCACATCCTCATCGTCGGCCCAGCCGCGATGAACCAGCAACCCCGACGGCTTGTTCGCCACCACGATGTGCTCGTCGAGGTAGAGCAGTTCGATCGACGCGTTTCGGTTTCGATTCAGCTTCCCGTCCATTTTGGTGACCTTGCCGCGGAACCAATGTAATGACTGTACTCGCTGCAAAGCTTGCTCGGCAACAACCGATCCGGGATGATAGGGTCATGCTTGAGCGCGTGCGAATTGCTGCAGGGAAACGGCTGCTGTTCCTGCCGCATGCCGTACGCCAGATGTCGCATCCGGAACGCATGATCACGACCGCGGAAGTCGAACGAGTGGCAACAATGGGCGAACTCATCGAAGATTATCCGAACGATCCACGCGGCCCCAGTTGCCTGCTGTTCGGCCGAGGAGAAAATGGCCGCCCTGTTCACATGGTGTGCGCGCCAAAAACCGGTTACCTGGCTGTTATTACGGCGTACTTACCAGATCCGAATCGATGGTCGGCTGATTGGAAGAGGAGGCGATAAAATGGAGTGTGTTCATTGCAAGGGAAGTATGAAACGCGGCACCGCTCCGTTTAGTCTCGATCGCAAGGGGTATCATATCTCATGGGACGCGATTCCGGCATGGCTGTGCAATCAATGTGGCGAACCCTATTTTGAATCTCGCGAGGTCGACTTGATTCAGAAGGCGGCGGCGGCGCTCGATCACGAGAGTGCAGCGCTAATACCGAGCCTTTCGGGAGGATGACTACGGGTAACCGTTCACGGGACATGCATAGAATATTGACTGGTCAAGTTTTTCGTCCTCGACGAGAAACGCGCT
>JAHFDU010000003.1:2432-14097 GCA_023248835.1 Myxococcales bacterium
CCTTAATGGTCCGAGTGCGAAGCCGAACCGGCGGGCTTTGCCCGACGAGGGGGTTCGGCCCGAGCCGGCGCGAATGCGCCGAGAGCGAGGGCGAACGGAACGTCCCCCGGTGAATGGCTGACTACGGAAACATCCCGAACAGCGCAAGAGTGAGGCGCAGGCCGCCAGAGGAAAGTGCGACCTGGCGCTGCGGTTTGATGCCGAGCGCTGAAATCAGCGCCGCGTCCGACAGTACACCGATGCGCCAACCTGCATAGCGGGCGCGCAAGTGGTCGCCGATCTGGCGATAGAATTTTTGCATGTTTTTTCTATCGCCGACGCGCTGCCCGTAGGGCGGATTGAGCAGCATAGCGCCGTTTGTCGCCGGCGGTTTCACTTGAAAAAAATCGGCGACGCCAAACTCCACGTCGGATAACACGGTGGCGCGTTCGGCGTTGCGACGCGCCGCTGCGACCGCGGTGGCAGAAACATCATTGCCGACGATGGTGGCGCCGACAGCGCGGATCTGCGTGCGCGCCTGCTCTCGCAAGCGCTGCCAAACTTCACGATGGCGAGAAAATACCGGCCAGTTTTCAAAAGCAAAATTGCGAAACAGGCCCGGCGCTTGGTGACGCGCCAGCTGACAAGCTTCGATCGGCAGCGTTCCGGAGCCGCACATCGGATCGAAAAACGCGCTGTCGGGGCGCCACTGTATCGAGTGCAAAAGGCCCGCCGCGAGGGTTTCGCGCAGCGGCGCCGGGCCCGACTCTTCGCGATAGCCGCGTCGGTGGAGCAACTCACCCGACGCATCGACGGAAAGAACAAAGTGATTGTTTTCGCCGCGAATCAGCACCTCTTGCTCGCCGCCCTGATCGGGAAAATCGTCCAGCTTCAAGCGGTCGGCGATGGCGTGGGTGACATTTTCGCTCGCCCCACCTGAATGGTAGAGCCGGCAGCGATGCATCGCCGCGCGCACCTTCAGCGGGCGCGAGCCGTCGACGAATTTTTCCCATGCCAGCGCGGTCGAACGGGATCGCAACTGCGAAAACTGTTGGGCGTCGACGGCGCCTACCCGCAATAGAATTCGGGTTGCGGTGCGCGACCACAAATTGGCTCGCATCGCGTGCTCGAGAGGACCGGAAAATTCGACTCCGCCCAGGACCGGCTTGGCGTTTCCCTGGCCAAGTTCGCGCAATTCGTCGCACACCACCGTTTCCAACCCGGGCGCAGCGACGGCAAAGAAATCGAATTGATCAGCCGACGGCGGTAGAGCAATCTTTACCGTCGACGGCGAGGAGTGCTTTTCTGTGACTTTGGGCAAGCGTGCCGCCCGTCCGTCGCAGACAAAATGGGCCAGCACTTCGACCACGCCATCTGGGGTCTGCACCGGTGAATCGATCACCGACAGCAGACGAAATCCAAGCGGCGTGCCCTTTTCTTTGATCCGCAGCACCGCTCGTTTGCGATCCTCGGCGGTGATGCGCCCTTCATGCAGCACCAGTTCGAACTGGGGTCGCACCAAAATCACGCCCTCGGCGCCGGGGCGCAGCCGCACCGCCAAACTCGCCAGCAGCGAACGGGCCGGGATGAAACTGACATCAACCGAAAAAAAATCGAACGGGCCGGGCAGCTGATGCACCGGCAAAGTTTTGAACAGCACGTGCTTACGGGCATCGACGCGGCGATCGTTTTTGAGCGATGGGTTGAGCTGGCGATGACCGACGTCGACTGTGGTGACTTTGGTGGCGCCGTGATCGAGCAGACCTTTGACAAATCCACCCGCCCCCGAGCCAATATCGATCGCGTGGGCGCGGGCAATCTTTCCCTCGAGATGAAACGCTGCGATCGCGGCTTCGAGTTTTCCCGAGCCGCGTCCCGCCGCTATGGACGCACTCGACGTCCTGCCCTTGGCCATGCTCTTTTATATGCTAAAAGGAGTGCATGGGTCGACAAGACGATCTCGAAAACCGACTTTCCGAGGCGATTCAGAAGCTGGCCAACGAATTTTCCGACCTCGGCGATGATTTGCGCTGGTCGGTCACTCGCGCGCTGATTCATCGCGCCGTTCACTTTGGCGCCGAATCCCAAGGCGGTGTCGAGTTTTGCACCCTCAGCACCTATCTTGCCGAAATGGTCGGCCATGCCCACAAACTGATGCATGGCGACAGCCCTGGCCCGACCCACAAGGATATGGTCCATTAGCGCCTATTCGCTGTAGGGCGGCGAATTTTCGGTCGAGTTATGATATGACTTCGCCGCGGCGCTAGACCGGCCGGTTGGAGATGTGATGGGATTTTTTGACCTTTTTGCTCCGAAGTGGAAACACTCTGACGCTGGAGTGCGACTCGAAGCAGTGCGCCAGCTTGACGTCGATGATCGGGCTCGACTTGAGCGCATCGCTCGCCTTGACAGCGACGCTCGAGTGCGCAAAGTCGCGGTCAAAAAAATCGACGACGTCGCCTTGCTGCTCGATCTGAGCAGAAGCGACAGCGACGAAACCTTGCGCCAGCTGGCGCGCGAGCGGCTGAGTGATTTCCTATTGCACGAAGCGCTCTCGGAGGATTTGAGTTCGGCGCTGTCTGCAGTCGAAAGAATCGATAACGCCGAGACCAGCGCTCAGGTCAGTCAGCGCATGCTCACCAAGGTCGCTATCTCGTCGCCACTTGCCGAAATTCGACTGGCGGCACTCGGGCTCATTGGCGAAGCGCGTGCGCTCGGTGAAGTGGCGCGCACTGCCAAGCAGCCCGACCTTCGACTGCTCGCGGTCGAGCGCCTAGCCGACAAGAAAATCTTGCGCGATCTGGCGATCAAGGAGGGCACTCGCGAAGTGGCGCTGCAGGCGGCCAAGCGGTTTTCCGACGACGAAACCCTGGCCGAGCTTGAGCAGAAGGCCAGCACCAAAGCGGTGCAAAAGTGGGCGCGGCAGGAGCTGCAGACCAGGCGGCAGAAAAACGGCGGCGAGCCTGCGGTGTCGAGCGCCGCGGTTCGACGGGCCCGGCAAATCCAGCTCTGTCGGCAAGTGGAGTCAGCGTTTGGCAAGCCTGATCTACCAGCCGCCGCGATCGAGGTTCAGGCGGCAGAAAAAGAGTGGGAGGCCCTCGGTGAGGCGCTGGCCGAGGATGCGACTCGTTTTTCGGCGGCGGTTTCACGTTTTGAAAAGCACTACCGGCAGTGGGCGCTAAAGGTGCGACAGCGCATGCAAGCGCAGTTGGTGGAAGCGGCACCGATCGCTGAGAACGCAGTCGCGGTCGAGGCGCCCGCGATCGTCGAAGACTCAGAGGCGCGGCTCGCCGAAATCGCGGCCCAAGTAGCCAAAGCAGAGGAGCAGGCACGCCGAGAGAAAGAGGCGGAAGCCCGACGCGAGGCCGAGCGCTTGGAACGTGAAGCGGAGGAGGCGACTACCGCGCAGGCAATCGAAGAACTCTGTTCCACGCTCGAGGGACTGGCTGAAACCAAAAATATTCAGGCTGCTGAAGCAGCGCTCGACGATGCGCGCGCGGCGGCGGCTCACGCCGGACCGGTGCCACGCCATCGCCAGGCGGACTTACACAAACGGTTTTCGTCGGCGCGGGAAAAGCTGGTGGCCCGCCTGCGCGAGCTTCACACCGAAGAGGATTGGAAACGGTGGGCCAATGTGCCGCAGTTCGAGGCGCTCTGCGTCCGGGCCGAAGCGCTGGCGAACGAGCCCGACCTCGAGGCGGTTGCCAAGGCGCTCCGGCCGCTGCATACCGAGTGGAAAGCGGCCGGTCCGTTGCCGCGCGAAAAGCGCGAGGCGCTATGGAATCGCTTCAAGGCTGCGACCGATGCCGCGAACGAACGCTGCCGCGAACTTTTCGACAAACTCGACCAGGAGCGTGCCGAGAACCTCACCAAGAAAGAGGCGCTGTGCGCCGAGGTCGAGGCGATTGAGCCGCCCTTTGATTTCAAACAGCAGGCGGAACACATCAAAGCAATGCAAGAGGAGTGGAAAAAAATTGGCCCAGTCCAGCGCGCCGAATCGGAAAAAATTTGGCAGCGCTTTCGCAAAGCTTGCGACCGCTTTTTCGATGCGCGTAAAGAATATTTCGCCGAGCTCGATGCGGAAAGGGGCGACAATCTCAAACGCAAAGAGGAAATTTGCAGCGAAGCCGAGGCGCTGGCGCAGTCGACCGATTTTCGCAGCGCCGCCAACATGCTCAAGAAATACCAACAGGAGTGGAAACGCATCGGCCCGGTGCCCAAAGAGGTCTCCGATGCGCTGTGGCTGCGCTTCCGCACCGCCTGCGACCAGTTTTTCGGCCGGCAGAAGGAGCATTTCGGTGAGCTCGACAAAGGCCGCGACGTAAATTTGCAAAAGAAGGTGGCGTTGTGCGAACGGGTCGAAGCTTTGGCCGCGAGCGACAATCGGGATGCAGCGCTCACCCAGCTAAAAAAAATTCGTGTCGAATGGCGGACGGTAGGTCCAGCGCCCGAGGCCGACGGGGAAACGGTGTGGCGCCGCTTTCGCCAGGCTTGCGATCGCTTAGTGAAAGGCGACGAGGCCGAGGTGGTTGATCCGCAAGCGGTGGCAGAGGCGAACCGGGCGGCGGCCGAATTTTCCAATCGCATTGCGCTCGGTTCTGTTGCTGCGCTGCTTTCTGACTCCGCTTCCGCCGAAGTGCTGGCAGAGCAAAAGGCCGACGAACCAAAATAGATGGGGTCTATAGACCCTAGTTCGGTGGGGTCGGTTGGCCCGCAGGTAACTCTCGTAGTCCCACCAATTCGCCGGGATCGCGTGGCGCGCGCATTGCAGCACAACGCTTCACATGAGCCAGAGTCTTGTCTCCAGTTTGCTCGCACTTTTGGTTGCCGCCTGCGGAGGACAGATCGTGTTCGGAGAGACCCGCGGGGCGGCGCCGGCGGGCGGCAAGAGCGACAGCACGATGCCGAAAACGCTGCAAACGTTGGCACTCAATCCCGCCTCACCGGTGCTGTTCATTGACAATCAACAGCCGGTGACCCAGGCGTTCGTTGTGACTGCGCTCTTTAGCGATGGATCGAGTGAAGACCTCACTGGAAAAGCCAAATTTTCGCTCGGCAAGACCAATCTCGGCAGTTTTTCTGCCGCCACTTTCACTTCACTCACCGAGGGCGGCTTCACTAAAGTCCGCGCGCAAGTCGACTCCTTGGTCGCTGAAACCATCTTGACCTTGGTACCGCGCCGCCTCGACAGCAACGGTGTGCCGCTCGACTTCTTCTTCGTCGCGCCCTACAACGATGTCACCACTCCGGCGTCGGCGTTGTTCTCCTTCAGCACCAAGATCAGTCAAGCCGACATCGGTTTTGTCGTTGACACCTCGGGATCGATGCAGGCAAAAATCAACAACTTGAGCGCCTCGCTCTCTGCATTAGCCGGTGCCCTGCAAGCGCAGATCCCGTCGGTGGCGATGGGTGTTTCGACTTACGATAGCTGGCCCTGCGCACCCGATGGTGGCCCCGCCGATTACCTTTGGAAATTGGACCAGCGCGTGGTCACGGTGCAAAGTCAGGGCTTGCTAGCGGTGCAAGGCCCGCTCATGCAACTGATGGCTAACAACGGCGGTGATGGCAGCGAACCCGGCTTCGATGCGCTTTACGCCGCCGCTAGCGGCCAGGCGATCTCCGGCTGCGGTGCTGGTCCGTTGGTGCCGGCGTTCGACACCATGAGCAGCGCCGGCGCCGTCGTTGGCGAAACCACCGGCACGATTGGCGGCATGGGCTTTCGCAAGGGCGCGCTTCCGCTCCTGGTGATCGCCAGCGACGCTGAATTTCACGACGCCGACGATCCGGCCGACCTCGACTTTGCTCCGACGCGACCGTTCGCACACGGCCACAACAGCACGCTCGCCGCGGTGAAAAGCATCGGCGGAAAAGTGATCGGCATCGCTTCCCGAGGAGGTGGTGGCGAATTCGTAAGTTTCGCTCGCTCGGGAACGCCAGCGGGCAATTCTCATGAGCCCTATGATCAAATGTATTGGCTGGCCGAGCAGACCGGGACGGTGGTGCCGGCGGCGGCCTTCCTCGGCGTCTGCGGCGTCGGCCAGTGCTGCACTGGCGAGAATGGCAGCGCGGTTTCGCCCGACGCCATCGGCAATTGCCCACTGGTGTTTGAGGTCAGCGCCGATGGCAGCCATCTTGGCACCTCAGTGGCGAGCGCGATCACCAAGCTGGTCACGTACGGCGGCTTCGACGATGGGACCAACATTGTTGGCAAATCGACCGACGAGTCGGGCGCGGCGCTGCCGGCGATGGTCACCACCGCCAATTTTCTCGAATCTGCAGTCGACGGCAAGCGCGGTGTCAGTCCGGCCACGTCGGTGCCCGGGGTAGGTTCCACTGGCGGTCCGTCTGGTGTCGACGCCAATCGCTTTCTCGACGTCAAACCGGGAACCACGCTGCAGTTTACCGTGCGCGTCTACAATGATTTTGTTCCCGGCAGCGACGAGCCGCAGTTTTTCAAAGCCACGATTCAGGTCATCGGCGACGGCAGCACACTGCTCGATTCACGCGAGGTGTACATCCTAGTCCCGCCTGGTGTCATTCAACCCGGTTGAGCTCTCCGCTCCCTCTCCCGCTGGCGGGAGAGGGTCGGCGTGAGCGTGAGCGTGAGCGTGAGCGTGAGCGTGAGCGTGAGCGTGAGCGTGAGCGTGAGCGTGAGCGTGAGCGTGTACTGTCACAATTGCGTTGTAGTCGGGTTCGCCGGAAGCCGGGTCGTAGGCGCGACTCAGCAGGCAATTGGCTTCGGGCCAAAAAGCCTGCAGATTTTTGTTACGACAGGGCCCAATGCGAGCGATTGCTCGCATTTCCCCGGCCTCCGACTTGAGTAGCACTTGCGCGCCTTCGCTTATTCCCAGCGTGTCGAGGTCGGCTTTGGCGAACAGCACCTCTTCACGCCTGCCGCGGGTGATTGGGTCGCGTTTGCCGTAGGTCATCGAGTTGAACTGCTTGCCGCGGCGGGTGGTCAGTACAAATTTTCCGTCGGGCAGGTCGCGGTAGCGCGACGGAATTTCCACCACCGAAAACTGCGCCCGCCCTTGCGGCATGTGGGGGAAGCCGTTTTGCCCGAGACGCGCGCCACCCCACTGCACGAACTGTCCCTCGTGGTCGAGCTTTTCGATGCCGGCGTACAGCGGCATCAGTGCGCCCATTTCTTGTCGCACTTCAGCGGCCGATTCGTAGGCAAACAGATCGGCGCGCTCAGGCTTGAGCGCACGCCCGATCAGCGTCGGAATCTGCCACTCGGCGCGTGCTTCGCCAATGCGGACGCCATCGGGATCATCGATCGCCGGCGAATAGCGAATGCGCCTTTCGGTCGAGGTCGAAGTGCCGCCCGATTCGTAGCGAGTCTGCGCTGGCAGCACCAGCACCATCTCCTGTGCGTCGACCAGCGTCGAAGTGTTGAGCACGATGTCTTGATGGATGCGCACGCGCGGACGAGAGAGCCCAAGTCGGGCATTTTCCGGATCGGGCATGGTTTGCAAAAAATTGCCGCCGATCAGGTAAAGCAAATCCATTGCGCCTTCGGCCGAGCGATCGAGCGCGTGCGCAGCCCGCAAACCGCGCGTGTGCGGAATCGGATGGCGCCAAGCCTCTTCAAATTTATTGCAATTCTCCTCGGTGATGTCGATCGCACCCGGCAGTTTGTCGGCGTCAACGCCACATTCGGCGGTGCCCTGCACGCCGGAGTGACCGCGAATCGGCAGGATGCCGCATTTTTCGCGGCCGATCATGCCGCGCGCCAGGCAAAGATTTACAATCATCCGAACATTATCAACGCCAAACGTATACTGCGTCAGCCCCATCGAGTAGAGCAGCACTGCGCTCTTGGCTTTGCCGTACAGGCTGGCGAGGTGTTCGATCTCTGGCTTGGTCACACCCGCGCTGTCGACGATCTCAGGCCAGGAGAGCGCTTGGAGTCTGCCGCGCAAGACTTCTGCGCCGCTACAGCGTTCGGCAATAAATTTTTTGTCAAACCCATTTTTCTCGTCGAGTGCCTTGAGCACGCCATACATAAACGCGACGTCGCCGCCCGGCTTCACCGCAACAAAGTCGTCGCATAGTTTGGTGCCCCACAGCGCCGACGATGCCACCGACGGCACCCAGTAGCGCTCGAGCGCCGGTTCGCGAAACGGATTGATCACCACAATCCGCGTTCCTTGCTGTTTGGCAAAATGCAGGTATTTCATCGTCACTGGTTGGTTGTTGGCCAGATCGGTGCCGAACAGCAAAAGCAGATTGGTGCCTATGAGATCCGACAACGAGCAGGTGGGCGCGCCCCAGCCGATGGTGGCCTTGAGACCGGTCGACGAAGCGGCATGACAGAGACGGGCGCAGCTGTCGATGTGCGGCGTGCCGAAAATGCGCCCGAGTTTCTGCAGCGCGTAGTAGGCCTCATTGGTCAGGCCGCGCGAGGAGACAAAAAACGCAGCGCGCTCGGGATCGGTTTTTGAAAACGCATCGCGGCACAGCTTGAGCGCCTCAGGCCAGCCGATTTTTTGGAAACCCGCATCCCCCGGCCGGCGCAGAAGCGGCGCTGGCACCCGTCCGAGCTGGTGCAGCTGTTCATTGGAGAGCTGGCGCAACCTGGAAATGTTCTCTAGCGCGCGATCAGGAATCGGCCCCATGGTGTTGAGTTGCAACAGGCCGAGTCGGGTGAGGCAGAGATGGGTACCGGCGATGACGTCGTCGCGCAGCCCGCGCGGACCGAGCGAACAGCCGTCGCAGACACCGTGGCGCAATATGCGCAGCGCATAGCGAAAGCGCCCGCGGTTTTGCCAGGCGATGCGCAACATCTCGCGGTAGTGGTGCTGCTTGGTGACCAGTAAACCGAACGGAACGACGTACTGCAAGAAGCGCCAGACGCGCAAAGACAGCCGCTTGAGCATGACCGCTTTTTACCACACCGAAATGAATTTCAGCCCGATCGTCCTGAGCCTTGTCGAAGGATTGCCAAACCACGGTCGGTCGCGTTAGCGTCACGCATGGACTCGGAGCGTTCGCACTGGACTTTCGCGTTGCTGTTCGCTGTTGCTTTGGGGTTGACCGGCTTTGTGGTTTGGCCGTTTCGCGGACCGCTGCTGCTGGCAGTGGTGCTCGCCAGCGTACTGCAATCGACCCATCTTGCGCTCACCGCGCTTTTGCGCGGGCGGGAGACGGTTTCGGCCAGCCTGGTAACGTTTGCGGTGTTTGTCACCATCGTTGGGCCGCTGGCGGCAATCGTTGCGTTCGTCGCCGGACAGGTCGGCAGCGGCGTCGCGTTTGTTCGCAGCCAACTTGGCGGCGAAACGGTTTCGGATCTTGAGCACGGCACGCTCTCACCGCACGGCCGCGAGCTGGTTGATCGAACGCTTGCGACCTTACATCTTTCACGTTCGCAACTGGAGGAGTTCGCGCGGCACGCTGCTTCTACCGCCGAAGCGGCGACACATACGGTCATTGGCGCTTCTTCGCGCGCGGCGTTTTTTTTGGTGGTGATGCTGGTGGCTTTTTTCTTTTTTCTGATTGAGGGTGAACGGCTGTCACGCTGGCTGTGGCGGCTGTCGCCGCTTGCCGAAACCCAAACCCGCGAACTGTTCGACGAGTTTCAAAATGTCTCTCGTGCCTCGCTGCTAGGGGCCGGCGCTGCCGCACTGTTCCAAGCGGTGCTGGCGAGCGTTGGTTTCCTGCTCTCTGGTTTGCCCCATCCGCTGTTCTTCGGTCTGCTCACTCTGTTTGCGTCGTTCATTCCGGTGGTCGGCACCGTGCTGGTGTGGCTACCGAGCGGCGCCTATCTTTGGTTCACCGGCCATCATGGCAGCGCGATCTTGCTCGGCGTGTGGTGCGCGGTTTTTGTCGTCGGTGCTGAACATGTCGGCAAGCCTTTTCTGCTGCGGCTGATCATGCGCGGCGGTTCGGGCGAGATGCACACCGGCTTGGTTTTTTTGGCGCTGCTCGGCGGCATCGAAATGTTTGGCCTGATTGGCCTGGTCTTGGGCCCGCTCATTGTGGCTTTTCTCTTAGCGATGCTACGCATGTACGAAAGAGACTACCGACAAACGACTTGACCAGCGTCGCTGTGGAAAATTGATCGACCCAAAAAACCAAAGAGATCCAAATTTTCCGGTATACTTCGTTGTCATGCAACGCGCAGAAATCATCGCCGCGCTTGCCGCCCGCCGGGACGAAATTGTTCGCCGTTTTGGCGTGCGCTCGCTCTCGCTTTTTGGCTCCGTCGCCCGTGACGAAGCACGTCCTGACAGTGACCTCGACGTTTTGGTTGAGTTCGACGGTCCGACGACTTTTGACGGCCACATGGGGCTGCTCGCTTATCTCGAAGATTTGCTTGGCCGTCGCGTCGACGTTCTCACCGCCAAAGGCATCAAGCCTCGGCTGCGAACGCTGATCATGAAGGACCTCATCCGTGTCGCGTGACCCGCTCCTGTACATCTTATCTCCGAATTGCGCCCACTTCTCGACGACAGCGCTTGAATAGAAGTATGTTTCTTGTCGGTTGTCAGCAACACCCGGTGTCGTCGTGCTGATCGCCGAGAGCTTTCGCCAACGTCGTTTGATCGGACGCCTTGATCGAGGCGCAGAGATCGGAGCCTCACTTGCCGATGTGTGCCGCCAGAAAAATGTGCGCTGTGCCGAGGTGCGCGCGATAGGTCAGCTCGAGAACGTCGTGGTCAGCCACTACGATGCCAAAGCGCAGCGTTTTTTGGCGCCGCAGCGATTCGACTCCGCCTTCGAGCTGCTTTCACTTGTCGGAAACGTCAGCGAACAAGAGGGCAAGCTGCAGCTGTCGGCGCACTTAACGCTGAGCCGCGCCCGCGACAGCGGCATTGAGCTCATCGGCGGTCGACTGGTGTCGGCGCGGGTGTTGGCGGTGGAATTTGTGATCGAGACGATGGATGATCTGCTGCTGCGTCGCAGCCGTCATGCTGGCACCGGGCTTGATTTGTGGAACGAAGCGATCGCGCTTGGAGAAAACCAGACAGCAGAAGTAGCGCCCGCAAGCGCGCAGGCCGCGCCCAGCTGGAAAGAGGTGCAAGCCGCCTCGCCACTCGCCGATCCTGGCCCTGCCGAAACGGCCAAAATCGATCGCCGGGTGGAAGCCGGCGACTTCATCGAACATCCCAAGTTTGGCCGCTGCCAGGTCGAACGCCTCGAGGGCGATTACGAATTCGTGCTGGTGCGACTGCGCAATCAGCGCTTGATTCGGTTGTCGCTCGACGTGCTCACTTTTGAGTGGATTGGCGAGGAGAGTGGCCACCAACTGTTTGCTGCGGTGGCTCAATAGCGGCGAAACGTTTTGCTTGACAGCGATTGCAAACACGAAAATATGTCGGCGAATATTGTTTTTGAACGTATCGTCGTGAGCGCTGTGCCCACCAACCGATCCCGCCGGTGATCCATTTTGCTGTCATTGTGACTTAAGCCACTCAATGGCCGTTTTTACCAGTTTAACCAGTTTATGGTTGACGCAGGCAGTAACTCAGGCTAAGCAGCCAGTGGTTTAAATTAATTAGAAGCGCACCGAACGCCATGAGAAGGAGCTGCCAATGACAAGAAATATTCGTCATCTTGTGCTCGTGCTCGGAATATTTGGCGGAGGTTGCACGCGGCCCTTGAATCAAGTTCCCAATCCTCAGGGCGGTGGCGATGCCGCGGTTACAAGCAGTGACGGGGCGACTTTTTCCGACGCCGGGGC
>JAHFDU010000003.1:14107-27129 GCA_023248835.1 Myxococcales bacterium
AAGATTTTTGCGCCGCGCTGATTGCAGCGGCTTCACCGTGCGGCATTTCTATAGACCTTGCCACTTGCCTTGTGGACGCCGCCAAGTATTCGGATGCCGATCTAACCAAAGCCGTCGATTGCACCCATCACCGCTGTGGCAATGGGCGCATCACCAACTGCATTGAACAAGTGCTGCCGGGTTTTTCCGCTGGCCTCATTGGTCCGATGATGGGCGGACAGGATGGTGGCACCACCGGGCCGGTGTACTGCGACATTACGATTAGCGGCATGCACTACTGTGCCGACTACAGCGGCAACAATTTGAACATGGCCAAGCAGAACTGCGCCCAGTATGGCGGCATACTGCAAGACGGCAGCTGCTCGACCATGGGCTCGGTCGGCGGTTGCCGATACAACTTCATGGGCGGTTTTACGATTTGGTACTTCAACAACGCAGGCGCATTCAAGCAGAGCTGCATGCAAATGGGCGGCACTTGGGTCAGCCCATCGTAGGAGAGAAAAAATGTCAAAACAGAGCTTGGTTATTTCAGTTTTTCTGATCGCGGCCTGCGGGTCGGGGGTCGGCGTGCAAACAGGGGCATCGAGCTTTTGCGACAACTACTGCACCAGGTACGCCAGTTGCAAAAAAGATTCTGACACCCAGACTTGCTCCTACGGTTGTCAGGATCGCTCTGCCGCCACGATACCTAAATTGCGCGGCGACTTGATTTCGAACGTTCAGTCCTGCATCAACAACCAAGACTGCGCCACTGTGCTCGCTGGCAACGGAACCGTGGCTTATGCGAATTGTTACGCTCAGAACTTGGCGACGATATCGGCGTCGCAGGCAGCGACCGATTTTTGCAGCGCCCAGGACAGAGCCTTCGCCCACTGCGGGCGCAACACGCAAGGTGGGCAAGCGATTTGCCTCAATGAGGCCAAGCCGTTCAATGATGCCATTTTGCAAGCAGCGCAGCACTGCAACACGCTTGCCTGCGGTCAGATCGAGAGCTGTGTCTTCGCGACTCTAGGCCGCGGCTTTGGTTACGGCAGCGGGCCGACCGGGAGCAGCGGCGGCGGCAAAAATTGAGATCACCAAAACAAACAAAGGGGAGTGCGGACGATGGGCAATACGAAAAATTGGATTGTAATGACGGCTCTTGCGGCTTGTAATTCACCGGGTGGTGGCGGAGGCGGCAGCCCGTACACCGAGAGTGTCAATGAATACTGCAAGAGCTACTGCGGCAAGGTGAGTGAGTGCGACGGGATGGCGGTGGAGCTGACCTGCACTGCCAACTGCCAGAATGGGGCGGCGGCGACCCTACCCAAGATGCGTGCCGACATCCTCACTCAAATCGAAACTTGCGTAAAAGCCAAGAAGTGCTCCGACGTGCTTCACGGCCCAGTGCAGGCGGCCTGCGCCGGGGAAGTGGTGGCCAGCGCCTCGGCATCGACCGCCGCGACCGATTATTGCAGCGCGCTCGACAAGGCGCTCAATCATTGCGGCATGACTGGCGGCGACAAGAGCGACTGTTTGAACAATGCCAAGCTCTTCAACGATGCGACCCTGCAATTGGCGCTGAAATGCACCGGTCTCTCGTGCACCCAACTCAAGGATTGCGTCAGCGCCGAATTGCCAGCCGGTTTTGGCACCAACCAGGTCGTGATCCACCCCATTGGAAACGACGGCGGCGGCGGCGGAACCACCCAGTTTGGCTGCGACGGCGCGCTCAACGGCAGCGCCTGCATCGACTTTACCGGCGTGCCAAACAGTCAACTGGCCTCGCTGCAGCAGAGCTGCTCGAGCGAGTTCCAGGGTTCGCCCTCGACGTTCTTGTGCACCACCGCCGACACCTTTGGCGGTTGCCGCATCAGCGTCAGCAGCTATAGCAGGACTACCTGGTACTTCGACGCCAGCGGCAACCCGATCAAGTGTAAAAACGATGGTGGCACCTGGATTCCAGCCGGCGCCAACTAGCAAGAAAAAAACCACTCATGATCTTCATGAAATTTGTTTGTTTGTGCGCACTGAGCTGTAGCAGCGCTGAAGATTCTCCTTTCGGTGGCGCCGCCGGGGTCTGCCGAGACAGCTGTCCTTGACCCAAGCCCAGGGGCGCCCGGAAGTCGGCGTTGATTCGCGCTTCGCGATTCTTACCACCGCCGACAGCTAACAGCTGACAGCTGACAGTGGAGAAAAATCGCAAAATCGCGTTGACCCTCCCGTAACCTTCGCTCTTGAAATGAGGACTAAAGTAGGTGATTTCATGAATGAATCCGAAACTGTAGGCTGTCGGCTGTGAGCTGTCGGCGGCGCCCGGACTTCCGGGCGCCCCTGGACCCAAGCCTCAGGTCCTTGAATCTCGCTTGGGACCGTGCTACACCGCGCGTTCAACAAATTCACAGGCTTCCACCATCAATCGCGTCGGACCTTGAGGTCTGCACGGAAGCCGAGGCAAAACGCGAAGGAGAGAACATGAGCGAGACCCAAGAAGATCTACCCATCACCATGCGTCAACTGCTCGAAGCCGGCGTCCATTTTGGTCACCAGACCAAGCGCTGGAATCCGAAGATGCGCCCCTTCATCTTTGGCGCGCGCAACGGCATTCACATTATCGATTTGCAGCACACGGTGAAGCTGTTCAACCGCGCTTACAAGTTTCTGGTAAACACGGTGGCGGGCGGCAATTTAGTGCTGTTTGTCGGCACCAAAAAGCAGGCGCAAGAGGTGATCACCGAGGAGTCGAAGCGCGCCGGGATGTTTTGCGTCACCAACCGCTGGCTTGGCGGCACGCTCACCAATTTCAAGACCGTCAAGCAATCGATTGAACGGCTGCGCTCGATTGAGAAAATGGGCGAAGACGGAACGTTTGAGCGCATGACCAAGAAAGAGACGCTGCAGCTTGAGCGCGAGCGCCAGAAGCTGGAAAAAGCGCTCGGCGGAATTAAGAACATGGGCGGCCTGCCCGGCGCGGTGTTTGTCATCGATCCGAAAAAAGAGCACATCGCCATCGAAGAGGCGCGCAAGCTTGAGATCCCGATCGTCGCCATCACCGACACCAATTGCGATCCCGATCTCATCGACTACGTCATTCCCGGCAACGACGACGCCATTCGCGCGCTCAAGCTGTTTGCCGGCAAGGTTGCGGACGCTTGCATCGCCGGCGCGCGCATCAACAAAGAGCGCGCCCAGAGCCGCGGTCGCGAAGAGGGCGACGAGCGTCCCGAGACTATTCGAGTCTCCTCTGGCGGCGACGGTCCCAAAGTAGAAATCGCATCCCGCCGGCACGGCCCGAGACCCGAGGCCGAAGCCACGGCATCTCCCGAGGAGAAGAACTAGAATTAACAATTTGCATGGCACAGTCCTCCGTCCGCGGAGGTCTGTCCCGCCAAGTTCCCATCAAAGAGAACCAAAGAAATCCGAACCAAAGAGAGGGCGACCGACGGCTTTGCCGACAGGGCGGGGCGGTACGCCCCGAACAATCGTACTAGTGCTCGACTCGCGACAGCCGAGTTGGTAACGTCGCCGCAATGGCGAATGTTGTAGTAGTCGGCGCCCAATGGGGCGATGAGGGCAAAGGCAAAGTTGTCGATCTGTACAGCGAATTTGCCGACGTGGTGGTGCGTTTCGGCGGCGGCGCCAACGCCGGTCACACTTTGGTGGTCGACGGAAAAAAAGTCGTCACCCACTTGATTCCGTCGGGCGTGCTGCGCGGCCGCGGCAAGAAATGTGTGCTCGCCAGCGGCATGGTGATCGATCCGCAAACCTTGCTCGAAGAGATCGCTTCGCTCAAGGCGCTCGGTTTTTTGACCGACGACCGCGATCTACTGGTCAGTCGCGACGCACACGTGATTCTGCCCTACCATCGCGAACTCGATGGTTTGCGCGAATCGGGCAAGCAGGCGATCGGTACCACTCGTCGCGGCATCGGCCCCGCCTACGAAGCCAAGATGGCGCGGCGCGGCATCCGCATGGCCGACCTCGGCGACGCGCAGCGCTTGCGATCGCTGATCGCGTTTAACCTCGAAGAGATCGCCCCGTATATGACGGCGCGCCAAGGCAGACTCGAGCCGCTCGAAAAAATGGTGTCCGAAACGCTGGCGCACGGCGAAAAACTGCGCCGCTACTTGGGCGACGCCTCGATTGCAGTGCATCAAGCGATGCGCCGCGGCGAGCATGTGCTATTCGAAGGCGCGCAGGGAGCGCTACTCGACATTGACCATGGCACCTATCCCTACGTCACCTCGTCGTCGACGCTAGCGGGTGGAGCCTGCACCGGTTGCGGCATCGGCCCCACTGCCATCGACGCGGTGATTGGCATCACCAAAGCCTACGCGACGCGGGTGGGTTCAGGGCCATTTCCGACCGAACTCAAAGAGGAAACCGGCGAACGATTGCGCCAAGTCGGCGCCGAATTCGGATCCACCACCGGCCGACCGCGCCGGACCGGGTGGCTCGACGTGGCGGCGCTGAGGCGAGCGGCGCGTCAAAATGGTCTCTCTAGTTTGGCGCTCACCAAACTCGATGTGCTGAGCGGCCTGCCCAAGCTGCGTCTCTGCGTCGGCTACCGTTTGGGATCGAACACGCTCGACGAACTGCCGGTCGACCCAGTCGAGGTCGAGATGGCAACACCGATCTACGAAGAGCTCGATGGCTTTGTCGGCGACAGTACCCACCTGCGCGAATACGACGCACTGCCTAAACAGGCGCAGAAATATGTGCGCCGGATCGAATCGCTCATCGGCGTCGACGTCAGCTTGATCTCCGTCGGACCAGGGCGCGCCGAGACTATTCTGATGAAGAACCCGTTTCGATAGAGTCGAGAGTCGGTAGTCGAGAGTCAAGAGTTTCAGATCGGACGCAGCAACGGACGCTGATCGGACGCAGCGACGTTTCGGCCTCCGCCGATCTCACGTCTGAATTTTTCAACAACCGTTCACCGCATTCAAGGAGACCCATGCGTCTTTACTTGAGCCGTGATGAGCCGTAGTGAACCTTCGAAGTGCGGTTGCGTGCGCAGGTGGCCATGGTGTTTGTCCCATAATCCTGAAGCGAGGTCGTCCCGTAGCCGCTCGACGGCGCGCCGCTCCGCGGCCGGTTCGACAAAGCCCCACGCCGATTGACAGCGACGAACCGCGGGGTCCAAAAGTTTTTCGGGGCGACCATAGTAGGCCTCGGTGAAACCGTCGACGCAATCAAGTGGAATTGGAACCGATTGCACATCGGTGTTGCCGCCAAGTCCATCGCCGATTGCCGCTATCAGCGGGTAACGACGTCGCTCGGCGACAATCAACTCCGGTGCATAGTTGGCCAGCCAGAACCGATCGAGAAGGTCGCCGTCGAAGGTCAGCACCACGACGGGTCCACGCGTCCGAACTCTCGACTCTCGACTCTCGACTCTCGACTCTCGACCCTCTTAACACTGTAATTTTGCTTGCAGACCGAGCGGACGCCCCCTACACTTCCTTGTTTCTCACGAACAAGGGGTGTTTTTGATGCGAATCGTTTGCGATAGCTGCTCGACCAAGTATTCGATTGCCGACGAAAAAGTGCGCGGCAAAGTATTCAAGATTCGCTGCAAAAAATGCGAGCACATCATCGTGGTTCGCGGTGACAACCAGCCGGCCAATGTCGTCAAACCGGTGAGCGCGGCGTTGCCAGCGACGGAAACCGCGGTCTGGCATTTGGTCATCGATCGGGAGCAGGTGGGGCCGCTTGAAGCGGCTGCCGTGCGCGAAAAATTCCAGGCCGGACAAATAGACGCCGAAACTTATATCTGGCGCGAAGGCTTTGCCGATTGGTTGCGACTCGGATCGATCGAGGAATTTCGCGATTTGCAGAGCGTAGCGCCGCCGGTGATTGCGCCGCCCAGTGCGCCGCCCGCTAAGGCACAGCCGGCAGCGGCCGCTTCGACACACGAGGATGCCACCCGCCGCACCGATGTGGCCAATTTGCTGACGGCAGCGCCAGCGGCGGCAGACAAAGACAACACCGAGGAGCAGGTAGAGGACGATCCCAGCGCGCTGTTTGGCACCCCGGCTCCGCTTTACGCCGGCGCCGCTGCCACTGCGTCACCAAGCACACAAATGGCAACCGCAAGCTCCGAAGCCGAGCCGATGATCGAACCGGTGTACGAAGCAGCGCCTGTGCGCCGAACGCCACTGCAGACGCCGGCGCCGTTGTCGCGCCAGGCTACAGCAGCAGCGGCGACACCAATGCCTGCGGTCGATCCGCAATCGCTCACTGGGCAGCGCAACGAAACGTCGATGCTGTTCTCGCTGAGCAATCTGCAAGCGCTATCAGCAGGCAACGGTCACGCCAAGGCGGCGGAGCCACGTCCGGGCTACGCCAATTCCAAGACTGAGGGTTCGGGACTGATTGACATCCGCGCTATGGCGGCATCGACTTTGGCGGCAAAACCCAACGAGTCGCGTCGCGAAGAATTGGCCGGGCCGCCGGTGTTCTCGCCGATCAGCGCGCCGGTGCTGTTGCCGCCGCCGTCGAGCGGCATGCCGGGCTGGCTGATCGGCGGGCTGGTTGGGCTCGGTGGCCTGGCTGTGATCGGAGTTCTCGGGTTCGTCTACGTCTCTATTGTTCGACCAGCACCGACGCTTACGACCGCGCCAGTTGTGGCACCGACGCCAGCCGCAGTCGCGCCGACACCACCGACGACAATGGCGGCGGAGAATGCCAAACCAGCGACGCCGGCGCCGGCCGCTACCACGCCAGCGACCCCGGCGCCTCCCGCTGGGGCAGTTGCTCCAGTGCTGCGCGGCAAGCGCAACAAACTCGACAAGGAGCCGAAGACGGCCAAAGCCGATCGTGCTCATCCCGTCACTGCAGCGCCAGCTCTGACGCCAGCTCCAGCGACGCCAGCCCCGGCAGCTGCCGCTCCGGCGACGGGCAAGGGCGACGAAATCGACATTCTACTCAATGGACCAAAAAAACAGGAGCACCATCAGGCCGCGGCTGACGAGAATCTGCCCGAGCAACTCGGCAAGCAGGCGATCGTCGCCGGCATGCACAAGATCTCAGGCCGCGTGCAGGCTTGTCACGACCAGTACAACGTGCCGGGAATGGCGATGGTCAAGATCACCATCGCGCACTCGGGCCACGTCGGCGCGGCGCACGTCAGCGGCATATTTACTGGCACGCCGACCGGCAGCTGCGTCGAAAAAGCGGTCAAAGGCGCCTCCTTTCCGCGTTTCCGCAGTGGCGACCAGACCATCGACTACCCTTTCAATTTGCGATAGCCAAGTAGCAAAACCCCGACGCTCAATAGCGCAAGCATCAGCCACCACGCTTTTTTGTGCTGCGCGACGGGTGCGGGCGCCATTGCGGCAAAGCCAAATTCAACGCTGCGATCTTCGAGCGCGCTGAATTTGGGAGTGCGGAAGAGAAATCGCGTCTGCTTGTCGTGGCCATTCCTCTGTCCACCGCGCCGCGAATATTGCAGCTCAGTCGCGAGCGATTCCAGCACCACGATTTCGCTCTCACCGACCGGAGCGAATTCAACATTGTCTTCAAAGTGAACCCGATGCACTCGGCCTAGGCACGGCAGCGTGGCGATGAGATCAATCGAAAAGGGCTCGGCTCCGGCCGCGCGTTCAAGTTCGCTCAGCGGCTCGAACGCCGGCGCTAAAGGCTTGCCGTCGAGTTCCAGCACCAAGCCGTGCTCGACTCGAAAGCGGAAAAAACTCAGCAGCGCTTGCATCTCTTGGTCGTCGAGACGACCGGAATGATCGCGATCGAACTGGGTACGCAATTGCAACGCTGGAGCCACTCCGACCATCAAGGTATAAGCGAGCCGCAGCGAAGTGCCGCTGACCAAATCAAACTTGGCGTAACGATTGACTGCGTCGGGATTGAATTCGGGATGGGCGAACGCCGAGGCCGAGACCAGTAGCGCGGCAATTGCGGATAGCCGGAGCATAGACATCAATTGTTGACGAGCGCGCGGCGGTTTGCAATTCTGCCGCCATGGCTGACGTGTGTGCGCACATCACTGGAACCGTGTGGAAGATCGAAAAACCTCAAGGCAGCGCGGTGCAAGAAGGGGACACCATCCTTATTCTCGAATCGATGAAAATGGAGATGCCGATCGAGTCGCCCGCCACCGGGACCATCCGCGAAATCAAAGTCAAAGAGGGCGAGCCAGTCGCCGAGGGCGCAGTGGTTGCGACAATAGACGAGAAATAGCAGACTCAGTCGACAGCCAACAGCTTATAGCCGACAGTGCGGATCGGATGTCCGAAAACTCTCGCCTGCCGGCTACTCAAGCACTACCTTCGAAGTAAGCGTTCACGGCCCCCCTCGCTCCGCACGCCCTGAGCTTGTCGAAGGGCAGACTCGGCTTGTTTTCGCCCTTCGACTTCGCTGCGCTGCGCTCAGGGTGCACGGGCAGCGGGGCATGAACACCTACCCTTCGAGTAACCGCAATGCCGTTCACTACCACCGTGCATGCTGAGCGGGCGCGATGAGTAGAGTCGAAGCACTGTTGAATCGTCCTTCGACAAGCTCAGGACGCACGGATTTTGGATTTCCGGCCTCTTCTGTGTCCGAAACTGTCGGCTGTCGGCTGTCAGCTGTGGGCCAATCAGTTTCTGATCTACTCTACCGTTGCCGACAAAATGCGGTCGCCGGGGAGGAGGCGCACCGCGACATCAAGACCCGAAATCAATTCACCAAACGCGGTGTAGCGACCGTCGAGATGTGGTTGCGCGGTGGTGCTGATGAAAAATTGGCTGCCGCCGGTGTCGCGTCCGGACAGCGCCATGCCGACGGTGCCGGCTTGATAACGATGCTGGTTGATTTCGCACGGGATGGTGTAGCCGGGGCCGCCCGAACCATCGCCGCGCGGGTCGCCGCCCTGCACCACAAATCCGGGAACGACGCGGTGAAAAGTGAGGCTGTCGTAAAAATGGCGTTTCACCAGGCTGACAAAATTGCGCGCAGTACGCGGCGCATCGTCGGCAAAAAAGCGCAGGCGCAAGATGCCGCGCACGGTCTCGATGCGCACCACGGTGTCGGCACGTAGTTCGGCTTGCGGCTCGCTGCCGTCGTCGGCCACCGTCGGGACATGAAGCGGCTCGGCGGTGAGTTTTGAAAGCGCTTGTGCCGCGGCCAGCCGGACCGAAAAATTGGCATCTGTAAGCCAGTGCTGAATTTCACTCACGGCTTCGCCAACGCCGAGCGCGGCCAACGTCTGCAGCAGCGCCTGCACCGGTTCGATGCGATCGGGCCCTTGCAAGCGATGGAGCCGGGCGCGCAAACGCTCCGACAGCGGGCGAAGCTGGCGCTTTTCGATCGCCTCGGCCACGGCGCTCACCACCGCAGGATCGTTGTCATCGAGCAGCGCCCCGAGCAGCTCGCCACTTGGCCCATCGCTGCGCGCGCCGAGATCCACTGCGACCTGCGTTCTTACTTCGGCGGAGGAATGTTTGGAGAGCGCGGTGAGCTCGCCAAGCGCTGTTTCATCGCCGCGCCCGCCTGCAAAAAACTGGGCGACCAGAAGTGCGCGGTCGTTCGATCGCTCGCCGCCGCAAATAGGAACCAGCGCCAAACGACCGAGTGCTCGATCGTGTGCGAGCGCGGCGCGACACTGTAGCCGCACACGGGTGTCGTCGCGATCGCGCGAATTCGGCGCCCACTTTTGAAACAGCCGAAAAAACAGTGGCGCCGCGGCGTGCTGCGAAAATGTCTCTGCAGTGAGTGCCACCAGGGCTGAAGCCGGCAACGTCTCGACGCTGTTTGCGAGCGTGCCGATCGGTGCACAGGCGGTTTCGCTCGGGCAGCGCTTGGCGAGCTCGGCAAGCGATCGTGCGGCTTCGGCGGCCACTCGCTCATCGCTGTCGAAGAGCGGAGTGGCAAAGAGCAGCGATCGTTCCGGCGCCGCGATCTGCCCGATCGCCTTGACCACTGTCGCCCGAATTTCTGCCGATCGATCGGAGAGCGCTGCAATCAGCGGGCCCAGTGCAGCCGCATCACGATAGCGATAGAGCGCGTACGCCGCTGCCAGTCGAGTGGCCTCATCGCTGTCCTGTAAACGCGCAACCAACAGTGGCACCGCCAGCGGTACCACGCTCTTGCCACCGGAATTTTTCGCTGCGACACCGAGCGCAATCGCAGCGCGAACGCGGTTGCCATCGGGCGCCGCCAACTCGCGCACCAGCACTGTCAGTCCCGAGGGACGGCCAAGTTTTCCCAGCGCTTCCAAAAGCGCATCGCGGACTCGTTCATTACTTTCGCCGGCCACGGCGGCAACCACCGCCGCAGTTGCGCGCTCAGCCAGCGACTCCGGAGTCGGCTGCCAGCGCACGCCGTATTGGCCGAGGGCGAATGCCGCCCGCCAGCGAATCTCGGCGTCGGCGTGGTTGAGCTTGGCCGCCACCGTGTCGAGCGCTTCATCGAGCGTCAGCCGCGCCGCGGCTTGCAACGCCACCTGCTCGAGCGCGACATCAGACGCTGCCAAAAAACTTTTTAGATCGGCAGCGCTGAGTGTGCGCAGAATCTCTCCCTCGCGCGCTTGTTTGAGTAGCTGCGCCGGATCTGGCGGCGCCACTGGCAGCGGAGCCGCGTGGCGACAGCCGAGAGACAGTAGGACATACAGGAGTAGATTTTTCACCTCGCGCAGAATACCTCAGCGCAGAGGCGCCCGGAAGTCCGAGCGCCGCCGACAGCTCACAGCCGACAGCCTACAGTTTTGGATTCATTCATGAAATCACCTGCTCTAGCCCTCCTTTCAAGAGCGAATTTACGGGAGCGTCAACGCGATTTTGCGATTTTTCTCCACTGTCAGCTGTCAGCTGTCGGCTGTTGGCGGTGGTAAGAATCGCGAAGTGCGAATCAACGCCGACTTCCGGGCGCCCCTGGAGCGCGTTGGTATCCGCCCAAGCACGCCATGGCATCCAAACTTTCCGATCGCGGCAAGCGCCACGACACATTTTTCAAGCGCGCAAAAAAGCAGGGTTTTGTCGCGCGCTCGGTGTTCAAGCTCGAGGAGATCGACAGGCGGTTTCATCTGTTTCGTAAAGGCGCGCGAGTGCTCGATCTAGGATGCCGACCGGGTTCCTGGTTGCAGTACGCTCAAAAAATTGCCGGCGATACCGCCGAGCTGGTCGGCGTCGATCGCATGCCGCTCGACTTAGTGGTGCCGCGCTGTCGCATGGTGGTGGGCGATGTTTTCGAGCTCGCACCGGCGCAACTGCTCGGGGAGCTCACCGCGTTCGACGTCGTGCTATCGGACATGGCGCCCGACACCTCAGGCGTGCGCTCGGCCGATCAAGCACGTTCCGAAGCGCTACTTGAACGCGCGCTCTTCATCGCCGAGAGCACGCTCATGCCAGGGGGGCACTTCGTCGGAAAATTGTTTCAGGGGCCAGATTTCCAGCGGTTGATCAAACACGCTCGAGCCGAATTTTCCGAGGTGCGCACCCTCAAGCCAGAGAGTTCGCGCAAAGAGTCTATAGAGCAATACCTGGTCGCGCTCGGGCGCAAGCGCGGCGCGAAATGAATTCAGAGGCGACGCCAAATAGCGAACCCGCGTTCACCCTCCTCAAGCAGAGCCGGAACGAGCTGGTGGTCTTCAAGCCGGCCGGGCTGTCGAGTGAGCGACCCGGTGACGGTGTTTCGCTCAAGTCGCTGGTGGCGCAACGATTCCCCGACTGCAAACCGAAGCTGCCGCACCGCCTCGACCGCGTCACTCGTGGTCTGCTGCTGGTCTGTCTCACGCCTGAGGCGATCACGTTTCACAATCAGCAAATCCAAGCTCGGCGCTGGGAAAAATACTACCTGGCGCGCGTCGCCACCGCTTCAGGACAAGCGCCCGAACAGCTAGTCGGTGCGCACAAGGCGTTTCTCACCGAGGTGGAGGGGCGCGCCCACATTGTTCACTCGGGCGGCAAGCCGTCGCAACTCGAGATTCTCGCCGCCGCGCCGGTCCCCGATCGAATTGATCGCTTCCACCTTTTGATTCGTCTACAGACCGGCCGCTTTCACCAAATCCGCATCATGTGCAGCGCGCTTGGCCTGCCACTGCCCGGCGATCCGCTCTACGATCCGGCAGCGCGCGATCCGGCCGAGTTCTATCTCGAGCACATCATTCTCAAATATGAAGATTTCGACACCCGCACGCGCTCGACCATATTTTTGCGCGATTATCCCGAGCGCGGCGCGATCGCAGCCAAGATCGAAACGCTGCTCACTGACATCGCCGAGGAAAAGGGATCGTGACCAGCCAAGCCGATCTGAAACAGGTGCGAGCGCTGCAGCAAAAAAAAATTCGCGTCGAGCGCCGGCGTTTCCTGGTGCAAGGACGCAAGGTGGTTGCCGAGTTGTTGTCGTCGTCGCTGCGCACCGAAGCGCTCTATGCCTCCGAAGCGGCAGCGCTGTTCATCGGCCCCGCAGCGACAAAACATCAAGTGCCGCTGTACGTGCTGGCAGCGCACGAACTCGAAAAAATCGGCACCTTCGAAACTGGCAATGAGCTCGTCGCAGTGGCGGTGGAACCCGAAGCGCCGCCTTTTCGCGCCCCGGCTGCCAATGAACTGATGCTGGCGCTCGACGACGTTCACGACCCGCGCAACATGGGCGGCCTGTTGCGGATCGCCGATTGGTTCGGCATTTCGCGAGTGCTGTGCAGTCCCGACTGCATCGAGATCTACAATCCCAAAGTGGTGCAGTCGACGATGGGTTCGATTTTTCGCGTCGAGGTCCGTTATGCACCGCTTGCCGAGGAGCTCACCCAATGTGCCACCGCCGGCGCGCGGATTTTTCTCGCCCACATGGACGGCCCGCCGGTGTTCGAAACCGAGCTGTCGCACCCCGCAGTGCTGGTGCTCGGCAGCGAATCACACGGACTGTCGGAGGCGCTACGCGGCTTGAACGCTCAGGTGCTCTCGATTCCACGCGTCGGCCAGGCCGAATCGCTCAACGTAGCGATGGCAGCGGCGGCATTGTGCACCGAATTCGCGCGGCAAACCCGGAGTTAGCGCCTGCGCAAGGCGGCGACCTCAGCGTCGGTGAGTAAACGGGTTTTTCCCTTG
>JAHFDU010000251.1 GCA_023248835.1 Myxococcales bacterium
GCGCTACTCAGATCTTTGGTGTCGGTAGAAAAAACAGAAAAAACAAAGGCGCTACTAGAAAAATGCGCAGAGGGGAAAGTTTGTGCTTGACGCCAACGCCACTTCATACTCGTGGGCGTGGGCGTGCAACGAAAATCCGTGTTCTCTGCCGACGGCAACGCAAGACACGTGTGGCGACTCAAAACAGGGCGCCACATCGGAAAAACACCGGCACGACATTTCCCCACGGTGCATCGCCGCTTCCGTCGCTGATTCGCCCACGCCTACGCCCACGCCCACGATAAAACTGACGGACCTTCAGACGCGATCAGCCGCAGACGACACACGCCACTTCGAACCCTCGGCCGTAGTCTCCGCAGGAGCCGCAGCCGTAGCCATGGCGCATGCACCAGTCGTTACAGCACCAATCAGCGCCGGCGTCTGGGCACGGATTGGGCTCGCAACTGCACGAGCCGCGAAGCACTACGAGTACGTCGCCCGACAGACAGCTTGTCGGACACGCCATATCGGGTGCGACATCAGCACGGTCAGCGCCACAACCAAACACACCAAGGCTGAAAGCCAACAAGGCCAGGCGTAGACGGATCATATTTCACCTCCGTCGGGTGAGATAGCAAACGATGTGCCATTGTTTCGGTGTGAGGATTCAGCGCTTTGGCGGTGTATAGCCTCAGAAAACTGAGGGTCCCCTCAGAAAACTGAGGGTCAGTCCCTGCGATTTCGTGGTAGTATTTTATGAAAATGGCAAGCGGAAAACAGAAATTGTGTCTGCACGGAAAAATCTACATCGCCGAAAAAATGTACCATTGCGACCTTTCCGAGCTTAATCAATTTACTTGGGACCCTACCCTTGACGGGGTCATTCTCGACGCAATGCGGCTGGTGAGCGACTATTTTCAAGCCTGTCGGGAGCGCGGAACCCTCGACAGTGAATTTGCTCGCCTCGGAGTTGCCACCACGCTGGAAGAGCTGCAATTCGATGTCAGATTCGACGTCTCGCAAGTTTTTGGCGCCGCCAAAGCCGAGTTTGCGCTCGCTTCGTGAAACAGCAGGATTGGCCGGCGGTCGTGGCAGCGCTGCTGCATCTTGGCTGCGAGATGGTAAGCCAATCCGACTTTCAGATCGCGATTTGTCGTGGCGTGATCAAGATTCTTTGTTTGTAATGTTTTCACGGCTCGTAAGACTAAGTAGGTACAGAACATAAGGAGCCGAGATGAAACGAGCTTGGATTGTGCTGGCGGCGCTGGCGGCCTGCGCCGCCAGGAATTTGGTGGGCAGTGTTCTGCAGCACGACGACGGGCAGCCACTGACTGATGTTTCGGTGCACGACGTTGATCTGCTGTTTATGATCGACAACTCGCGCTCGATGCAGCCCAAGCAGGAGCGGCTGAAAGCGCAATTTTCGACGCTCATCGCCAAGCTCGGTGAGTTTGCCGCAAGTGGCCATCCGGCTACGTACCACATCGGTGTGGTGACGTCGGATTTGGCCGCCGGGCCACTGCCCAGCGCAGGCGGCGGCACCGCGCCTTCCGGTACTTCGGGTTGTCGAATGAACGGCAGTATCCGTGGCGACGGCGGCCGGCTGGTCAATGTGGGAGCGGCTGCCGATAAAAGTTGCCGACCGATCGATTCTAAAGGCGGTGGCAACTTTATTGTTTACGATCAACTTCATTCTGGGGCCGACGGACTGCCAAGCAATAACTTTCCTTTTGGTCAGGATCTGAAGCAGACTTTTTCCTGCATGGCGTCGGTGGGCGATGGCGGTTGCGGCATGGAACACCAGCTCGAGTCAGTCTACCAAGCGCTGCAGCCGCCGATGCTGGTTCCGGGCGGGCCGAATGCCGGATTTCTGCGCGACGACGCCCTTCTGGTAGTGGTTTTCCTCACCGATGAGGATGACTGCTCGGCGCCACCCGATACCGATCTGTTCGCGCAAGATGGATACACGCTCAAGGACGGACGGAAGGCCTTCGATGAGCTTGGTTATTTTCACTCGTTCCGCTGCACCGAGTGGGGCATCAAGTGTGGCGGCAAACGTGTGGCGCGCGACCAAATGGCGGCGAGGACGGATTGCCAGCCGCTGTCCCAAGCGGAGGGCGGCAAACTCTTCGACGTCCAGCGCTACAGCGAGTTTTTCAGGAATTTGAAAGGCGATCCGAGACGAGTACTCCTGGCCTCGATTGCCGCGCCACCCGATTCGGTGAAAACCATTTTTGCCACGTGTGACAAACAACAAGGGAGCTACCTCCAGGATGCGCAGAGCTGCGGCACGACGGCGCCGCTCAATGACAACCAATGTATGGCCGAGGGCGAGCCGTATCAGATGTGCTCGGTGGTGCTACAGCACTCTTGCCAGTCTCAAGACGCCGCTCTCTTCGGCGATCCGGCAGTGCGGTTGAGCGCGGTGTTAAGCGCCCAGTTCGCTGGCAACCTGCCAAAACACGCGACTTCGATCTGCGACGACGACTATTCAGCGACGCTCGACGACGTCGCGGCCAAGATACGCAACGTGCTTTGACAGTGGTGGCGACGCACATCGCGCGCCATCGCTGAACTGCCTCTGTTTTTTGAAAGAGGCAAATTTGTACTCGAGCTTCGGCTTGAGTGAGGAGGCACTCGTATGCGCGCATGGCTGTTTTGCATCTGCAGTTTGCCTGCGATGGGCTGCTTTGAGTCTCCCGTCGCTCAGCCGCTCAATCGGGTGGTCATCACCACTCCGGTGTCGGTGAATCAAGCGGCACAAAACAAAGTTGATCTGTTGTTCATGGTCGACAACTCAGGTTCGATGAAGCTCAAGCAGCAGCAGCTCAACGCGCAATTCAAAAACCTTATCGGCCGCCTCGACGATTTTGCCGCCCATGGTCGCCCAGCCTCCTACCACATTGGAGTGGTGACGTCTGACTATGGTACTGGAGCGAACAAGCCAACCATGAACAAGAATCCGCATGGTGATGGCGGCAACTTGGTCAACGTTGGCGCTGCCGCGGCGATGGATTGCCGCCAGATCGATACAAGAATGCGGGTAAACGGAGATCCGAGCGGCAACTTCATCGTCTACGACCAGACCCATCCCGGCGCTGATGGCAAGCCGAGCAACAATTTCCCCAGTGGGCAAGATTTGGCCAAGACGTTCACCTGCATGGCGTCGGTGGGCGACGGCGGCTGCGGAATGGAACACCAGCTCGAATCGGTCTACCAAGCGCTGAAGCCTGCGGCACTGGCAGCGGGACAAAACAATGCTGGCTTTTTGCGGCCCGAAGCGTTGTTGGTGGTGGTGTTTGTCACCGACGAGGACGACTGTTCAGCGCCCGATGACGACGATCTGTTTTCCAACGACATGGCCACTTTACCGGATGGAATGAAAGCGTTCGATGCACTAGGCACTTATCAGTCCTTTCGCTGCACAGAATGGGGAATCAAGTGCAACGGCAAGCGAGTTGGGCGCGGCAAGCTCCTCGCGACCAACGGTTGCGAACCACTGACCAGGACCGAGGGCGGCAGGCTCTATGACATCAGTCGCTACACCGATTTTTTCTTCGGCGGCGCTTCCAGGGGCGTCAAGAGCGATCCGAAACAGGTGATCCTGGCGTCGATCGCGGCGCCCCCTTATCCATTTGAGACGCTGTTTACGACCAACAATCGAGCCAGGCCCTATCCACAGGACCCGGCGATCTGTGACAACGTCACTCAGCTCAGCATGGATGGAAAAAGCTGTTCGGTGGTGCTCAAGCCCTCCTGCGCACCGAACGATCCGAACCATTCTGGCGATCCTGCGGTTCGTCTGAATTGGGTGGTGAGCCACCAGGATCCGGAGAACCTGCCCAAATCCAAAGCATCGATCTGTGACAACGACTATTCGGCGACGCTCAATGACATCGCCGACAAGATCGTTAACGCGATAAAGCCTAGCTGCGTGCCGCCGTTTGACAATCCCGATCGGCCGCAGTGTTTGGTAGAAGATCATATTCACGACTGCGTCAGCCCCGCACTTAACTCGCGTCAGGACTACAGCTTTTGCGACAACGTCAACCATCAAACGCCGTGTTGGCGCACCTGCCAAGTGGCGTCGACCGACGGTGGTTGCGCCGTCGACCAGGTGCTGGTCAAACTGTGTCGACAGGGAGACCCAAGTGACGCAACCTGCGCCGCTTGCGACGACACACCACCCGCTGCTCTCCCCGGCGCGGGCTGCAAACTTGAAACCAAAGTCGAGTGCGCTACGCTTGCGCAGTGATGTTATAGAACGTGGATGCCGAATATCGAAGTGCTGAAACAGTTTGTCGCCAAGTCACCGAACGACCCCTTCCCGCGTTACGGCCTCGGGATGGAGCTTGTAAAACTTGGCGAGCTCGAAGAGGCGCGCGCCGCATTTGCCGAGCTCGAAGAGAAATTTCCCGAATACATTGCGCAATATCTGATGCACGCCAACCTGCTCGTCAAAATGCAGCGCTCAGAGGACGCGCGCCGCGTTCTCACCGACGGCATTGCGGTCGCCAAGAAAGTTGGCAACGGCCACGCATTGTCAGAGCTGCAAGGCGTGCTCGACTCCCTCTGAAACCCTTTATATTAGGGGACATACAGCTTCTACGCCGCAGCGGATTCGAGATGAACCGTTCCCGAGACCCCCGCCTTGCGAAGCTGATCCTGGAGCGCCGTCGCCACGAACTGGTGAACCGAATAGCCCAGCACTCTGGCGAACCTCGCCGCCCGCTCGACGGTTACCGTCCGTCGGCCCTTCTCGACGTCGCAGAGGTGGGCGCGGGAGATTTTCATCCGCCTTGCCAGATCTACTTGAGAGATCTCGTCCGCCGTACGGATCGATTCGATCATCCGACCGAACGTCAGCGGTCCGCCCCGCAGACTTTCCAGAAAACGTTTGGTGGCGCTCTTTTTCCTAGTATTCATGTTTCGAGACCTCCTCGACCTGGACGAACTCCACCGTCCGATCTTTTAGCACAACGTAGATGGCTCGGTAGCCCTTGCTCAGACGGATCGATCGCTGCCCAGTTCTGTCACCCTTCAGAGGTTCGTCGTGATAGCCGGGGATCTTTCGGACTTCTTCCAAGCTGCGCTGCTCCACAGCGTCGCTCCAGGTTTCCAACTTGTCCACGATGTGGTCGGGGCAACGCCTGAGCTGCTTTCGAGCGCCGCCACGGATGACGACATGGAAGATGGCCACTCAGATAGCGTACCCTGAGTTGGGGTACACGGCAAGGGAAAGAGCAAAGATCTCTGGCGTCGCCCGTCGAACAGTGGCCCCAACATTCACAGTTCGGGTATGCTCCCGTCGGTGCACGCCTTGGTGCTAATCGCAGCTGTAAAGTTTTCGCTGCAGCTCGAGACCGGGCCTGAGTACGACAGCAACGCGCCGCGGGCGGAGCGCCTAGACGACGGCTCGTACTCGCCTCAGGTCGGGCCTCCGACCGGTTCGCCGCTGTGGCGCGCTACCGCCAACGCACTGCTGGCTTGGCGACACGGTCCCAACGTGTTGCGCCTGACCGGCACTCTTGGCGGCAAGGCTTTTTTTCTACCCGAAGTTCTCGATCAGAACGCGCTAGTAGGCCAGCTCACGCTCGACGACAAGATCCAACTCAAGCCCAAATTTTGGCTGTGTGTTGCAGCCGACTACTACGACGTCGGGCAGCTCGATGCACACGGTCCGATTGGCACCAACAGCACAGTGCGACACCGCGATTTTCGATCCGGTTCGGCAAGTTTGGCTTTGGCCTTCGATGTTCAAGGATCGCATCTCTCGCTCGACGGCGGCTTTCGCGGCGTCGAGTACAAACCCGATGATCGATATAACTTCAACGGCGGCTTTGGCCACGCGACGCTGTTTCGGCGGTTTTCACTCGGCGATCCGGAACAGCCGCACGAGATTGACCTTTTCACCGGCTACCGGATCGAGCACCGTTTCTTCCGAGGTGAAGCGCAAAAAGACAATTGTTCGCCTGGCGCCTCCGGCATATGCGACTTGCCGATCGTTGGATCGGGCA
>JAHFDU010000252.1 GCA_023248835.1 Myxococcales bacterium
ACCGACCGCCATTCGTGGCGGCGCCGCCAGTCGACCCTTGACCGACTCCACCGCGGAGTAGGGGATGACCAGCTGCACTTTGCCTTCGAGTGCGCCGGAAATGTCGTAGGCATTGACGATGGCGAGATCGGTCGGTGGCGACACCATCACCAGCCGGAAATCCGATTCGAAGCGAACCACTTCGGGGGTGAAATTCACCACTCCGGCCCAACCGCGAGCGACGGCAGTCATCAAGATACCGAGCAGACGCTTGAGCACCATCTGCTCGACCGCGGTAAGGTCTTTGTGCGGGGCGTCGGCGGGCGGCGGAGTAGCGCCGGCTTTGCGATCGCCGAGCGCGGCCGCGAGCAAATTCTCCGGCAGTCCGGGCCTCAGCACGCACAGCCCATAGCCATAGTTCGGCCCCATGTTGACGATCGCAATCGCGCAGGCGGGATTGAAGGTGCCGTAGAATTCGGCGAACTTTTGCAAAGTCGCAGTTTGTGACGTCGCGCGCAGATTGAGGCGAGTCCGACCGGTCAGTCCGATGCCGAGCTGGGAAGCAATCTGTTCGTTGATCGAATCGAGCGTCGGCATCTGGCCGCGAATGATCTTGTCCTGGCTGGTGAGGTCGTACGCAATCACCGGACCGCGCGCATTGGGCGTGGTCTCCGCCGGAACGCGCCCGTCGTTGATCGCGCTCATCAGGACGTTGACTTCTTCTGCGTTTAGGGTCTCGGCCATGGTCTTTTCTTATTGAGTGATGAAGTCAGTAATGAACAGATTGCCGAGCTTGGCGCCGCCGGAAGCCTCTTTGAGCTTGGCCGACAGCGCTTGCTTGGTCTGCTCGAGTCCATTGGCGCCGCGCAGATCCTCGACGGTTCGGTCCGACAGATAGGCGATGAACGAGTCGCGGATTTGTGGGAGATGTGCGGTCACTACCTCTTTGTCCTGTTCAGTCGCGACTTCGACTTCTAGGACCATCTTGGCATAGCGATCGGTTTCCGGATTGCGTAGCCGCACCGTGAACTCGCCGAGCTTCATCGAGACGCCGCCATGGCCTTTTTCGCCACCTGCGGCTTCCGATTTCTCACTCTTCTCGCCCTTTTCGCTGGCGGCCTCGGCCTTGCCTTCACCTCCTGCGACATGAGCTGCCGGGGGTTTGCGCATCTGCATCACCACTACGCCGAGAATTCCGACGGTGACCAACATATTCACCGCCATAATGATCGGCATCATGCTGCGCTTGGGAGCTTCAACTGGTTTCTCGGTCTCTTCAGTTTGCGCCATGGTTCTCCTCGTCGGAGGGAGCTAGAGCAAGCCGCATGCCGACGTGCAAGTGCTGGATTCTCGGCACGATTTGCCGATCGCTGTCAGGAGCGTGACAGATCTCGTCGAGTAGACGTCACAGCTCTGACGCGAGGGGCCAAGCGAGTTGTCAGTTTTCAGTCGTCGGAAGTAGACGAAAAATTACCGCGCGGCTTCGTTGAGCGGATCGTCGGGCTTTTCCATCTCGACGACGATTTCGATGCGGCGGTTGGTCTCTCGTCCCTCGAGCGTATCGTTGGTGGCGATCGGTTTGGTCGAACCGCGACCCACCGCCGAGAGCCGCTTGGGCTCGACGCGATGGGCCTGTTCAAGGTAGGTGACCACCGTGGCCGCTCGCGCGGCCGACAGATCCCAATTGTTGCGATAACGCGGCGATCTGACAACGCCAATGTCGGTGTGGCCCTCGATCCGAATGTTGCGGCCGATAGGAACGACCTCTCCGGCGATGGCATCGAGCACCGGCAGGGCTTCAGGACGCAGCGCTGCCAATCCAGTGTCAAAGAAGTTCGACGCTGCCATGCGGACGGTAAGCCGTCGTCCTTCGATGTCGGTGATCACAAACTCCTGGTGTTTGTCGATGAGCACGTTGCGCAGCTTCTTTTCGATCTTCTTGCGCAGCTTTTCGAGCGCCATTTTTTCCTGCGGCGTGCTCGAGTGTTGACCGTTGGCCAGCGCCACCGCGCAGCCGCCTTCGGAGGGCGGCCCTTCGAACAGCGGTGGAGTGGAGACGCCGCCGGTGCCGGAAAAAGCCAGCGCCCACTTGATCGAATGGGCCGCTTCTAACATGCGTTTTACGTCGACGCGACTGATGGAGTACATCACGACGAAAAATGCAAACAGTAGGGTGATGAAGTCGGCGTACGAGACGAGCCAGCGTTCATGGTTTTCGTGCTCTTCGTGGACTTCGCGGCTCTTCTTCTTCGCCAACTGCGCACCTTCCATCCACGCGACATGGGCAGAGCCCCTGAGGTCCCTCCACTCTCAGCGCTCAACTATCAGCTCAAGGTCCCCCCATCGCGCACTGGCCGCAACAGCCTCAAGCTGATAGCTGAGAGCTGAGAGCTCCCACTGGTTAAACGAGCGGACAAAGGTCCGTTCGCATTGCCACTTCCACCCCTTTGTTTCGACGCAGCGAGCGCTTCTGATAAGTGATCTTCCCCTCGCCGCGCGCGATCCGCGCGGATTTTGGGGTCGAGCGCATTACTTCTTCTCCGCCGCCGGTGCCTCTGGCGCGTGATGTCCGCCAGTGTAGGCCTTCAACTTTTCGACTATTGTTGGGGGACTTTCCCGTCCCCCCTCCCGCGGCAAAAGCCGCGTGAGCCTTCCCCTCGCCGCGCGCGGACCGCGCGGATTTTGGGGTCGAGAACATTACTTCTTCTCCGCTGCCGCTGCGGGTGCCTCTGGCGCGTGATGTCCGCCAGTGTAGGCCTTCAACTTTTCTTCGAGCACACGTGGGTTCAATCCCTCTTGGATCGAGAGGACGCCTTCGGAAATGAGGACCATCCGCTCTTTGTCGAGACTGACCTTTCGCTTGATCTTGGTGGCCATCGGCAAGAAAACAAGATTTGCCGCGCCGACGCCGTACACCGTGGCGACGAATGCGGTTGCGATACCGCCACCGAGTTTAGACGGATCCGAAAGGTTCTCCATGACGTGAATGAGACCGAGCACCGCGCCCAAGATGCCGACGGTGGGAGAAAAACCACCCGCCGATTCCCACACCTTCGCCCCAAGATTGGCCTCTTCTATAGAGTGATGAATTTCCGCTTCGAGTGCGTCACGCGCCACTTCGGCATCGACGCCGTCGACCAGGAATTGCATCGCATTTCGCAGAAATTTGTCCTCGATGGTGGGCAACTGACTTTCCAGCGCCAACACGCCGTCGCGACGTGCGATCGCGGCGAGCTCGAGGATCTTCTTCATGAGGTCTGGAATGGTGCTCTTCTCATTTTTGAAGGCGCGTTTTCCCGACTTGACGCCACGCATAAAGTCGGGTTTGGGAAAGGCCACCATGCAGGCGCCGATGGTGCCGCCAAACACGATGATCGCCGCAGTCGCCTGCACCAGCGATCCAGCATGTCCTCCTTCAATCGCCTGCCCACCTAGGATGCAGGCGATGGCCAGCACAATTCCACCAATACTGGTAATGTCCATCGTCTACCCCTCTCCCACAATCGCGCCCTCTTCAGGACGCGGCTCGGTACGCACTTCCGGAAGCTGGCCGGTGCGTTGTCGAAAGTGTATGACTCGATCGATAACCTCTTCGACCGTTTCGCGCACCATCCAGCGCATCCCGGTCGTTGCAGTCACCACCGTGTCCGGCGTGTGCTCAACGGTAAGAATGTGGTCACAATTGGCCACAAACTGCTTCCCGTCGAGTCTAGTCAAATAGATCATGACACCCCGATCCTTTATCGACGCACTTTCGTGCTTGGTTAAACCTCTTGTAGTCGTTCACTCCTCCACGCTCCGCTCGCCCTGAGCTTGTCGAAGGGCAGACTCGACTTGTTCTCGCCCTTCGACTTCGCTGCGCTCCGCTCAGGGTGCCCGGATAGGGGGCGTGAACGCTTACAACCGCTTGATTACTCTGTAGCCGTCAGCCATCAGCTGTCGGCGTTCAACTACAGAGGAAGCAATCGGATCGCGAAACCTGCGTCGCCTATTTGTTTCCTCCAAAACAGCGGTCGCCTTTCCCTCATCCTTCCTTAGCTGACAGCTGAGGGCTGATAGCTGACAGCTACTTCACTACCGCTTCATCTGCATCAGCTCGGCGAGCAAGCCGTCCGAAGTGGTGATGATCTTCGAACTTGCTTCAAACGCGCGCTGGGCTGCGATCATGCGGATGAACTCGGCCGAGATGTCGACGTTCGACTGCTCCAGCGCACCAGCTGCAATGCCACCGCGGTTGCCTTGGCCGGGCTGGCCGATGATCGGGATGCCAGAGTTGGGCGCCTGGCCGTAGAGGTTGCCGCCCATCATCTGCAATTTTTCCGGAGCTTCGAAGTTGGCCACTGCAATCTGGCCGAGCACCCGGCTCTGGCCGTTGGTGAACGAGCCGCGCACCACACCTGCTTGGTTGACCGCAAGGCTCGACAGATCGCCAGGGGCAAAGCCGTCTTGATCGAGGAACGAGGCTGCCGACTGAGTCGCGAACGACGTGCAACCCGCAAGTCCAGTGTTGCCGGCGATCGCAGTTGGATCGCCGAAGGTGAAGGTCAGCGCTTGGTTTTGCACAGCGTTGATCGGATCGAAATCGGCAGCTTGAGTCACCGTGGTCAGTTTGCCACTGGTGCTGAAGGCAAGAGTGCCGGAGGCAATTTCGAAATTGACTCCTGAGGTGCCGGCGGTGATACCCGCGCCGTCGGTGAGCGCATGCCACGTCCAGGCGCCGGACGAAGTCTGGCGGAAATAGACGTTCACTGCGTGAGCGACGCCGACCGAGTCGTAGATGTTGAGGCCGGTCGAGAAGTTCGAAGTTGTGCTCGGGTCGGTTGAATCCCACGCCGCTGGGGTGGTCGAATTATACTTGAGATTGGCCTTGATCTCGATCGAGGTGGTGGCGTTCGGTGCCGAGGTTGGCTTGCCGACGTTGAGATCGCCGACCACGTAGCTGAGATTGCCGACGATGTCCGCCGGGTAACCCTGAACTCTGAGTCCTTCCGGATTGACCAGGCGGCCACCCGAGTCGATGGTGAATTGGCCAGCGCGAGTGTAGTACTGCTGATTGACGCCGTTGTGCTGGCCGTCGAGCACGAAAAAGCCTGAGCCCTGAATCGCCATGTCGGTGCTGATCCCGGTCTGGGTCAGCGAGCCCTGACTGAGCAGACGCTGGATCGACTGCACCTGGACGCCGAGCGGAAATTGGCTCGGTCCGGCGCCGCCGATCAAAGTGTCGGCAATGGCGTCTTGAAAATTGACGCGCTGCGCTTTGTAGCCGACGGTGTTGGCATTGGAGATGTTGTCGCCGACGACCGACAATTCGGCCGCAGCGCTCTGGAGCCCGGTGGCACCAATGTTCATTGAACTTAGTAAACTCATTTTTCCCCCTCCTGGTTCAGTTGTTGATTACGTTCATTTCTTGTTACCCCGCCTTATGGAGCCGGCGGTGCTTGATCCACTTCCAGCAAATCGGACATTTTCAGCTTGTTGCCATTGACGATCGGTTGCGCATAGCCGTTGGAGAACGAAACACCAGTGACGATTCCTTGACCGGTTTGTGAAATCGAGACCTTGCTGCCGTCTCGTCCGGACGCCGTGACGATCGCGGTGTAATCGCCTGCAAGTGCGGGCTGGTTGTTCTGATCGCGGCCGTCCCAGCTGATGTCGAACGGCCCAGCCGAATGCCCACCTGCTTGCAGCGTGCGCACCTTGGTGCCGTTCTGATCGGTGATCACCACCGAAACGTTGGCGGCGTCGTTCTCAAGCTGCACGTGAATGTTGCCAGCCGCACCCGCGCTGTCGAGATGCACTTGATTGCTGTTGTAGCGAACGCTCTTGCCGACCAACCCCATCGCCGAGGTCTGGTTCGAGCTGACTTGACCGAGCAAGAGCGAGTCGAGCCGCTCGTTGGTTCCTTGCACCGCCTCTAGTTGAGAGAAAGTCGCCAGCTGGGCAATAAATGCCTGGCTGTCGGTCGGCGCCAGCGGATCTTGGTTCTTGAGCTGCGCCAAAAGGAGCTTCATAA
>JAHFDU010000253.1 GCA_023248835.1 Myxococcales bacterium
GTGCGCCATCTTGTCGCTCTATGTTACCCAGCCGCAATTTCAGGGACAAACCAAAGACAAACTCAACAATCCCGAAGTCGCCGCTGACGTCGACGGCGCGGTGCGCACCGGACTTGAAAATTGGCTGACCGAAAACAAGACCACCGCCGAAGCGATCGTCGCGCGCATCATTTTGGCATCGCGGGCGCGCGAAGCTTCCCGGGCTGCGTCGCAGGCGGTGACCCGCAAAGGTTCCGTCTCCCATCGACTCAATTTACCCGGCAAACTCGCCGATTGCTCCTCCACCGATCCGGACGAATCGGAGCTGTTCATCGTCGAGGGCGACTCCGCTGGCGGCTCAGCCAAACAGGGGCGCGATCGCCGTACCCAAGCCATCCTTCCGCTGCGCGGCAAGGTGCTCAATGTCGAGCAGGCCTCGACTGAAAAAGTGCTCAACAACGCCGAGCTCAAAAACATCGTCATCGCGCTCGGCTGCGGGGTCGGCCTCGAATTTGACGAGTCGCGCCTGCGCTACGGCAAGATCTTTATTCTCACCGATGCTGATTCCGACGGACACCACATCTCAACCCTGCTGCTGACATTTTTCTATCGTCACATGCGCAAACTCATCGACAATGGCCACATCTATTTGGCGTTGCCGCCCTTGTACAAAATCGAAATCGGCAAAGAGGTCCACTGGGCGCTCGACGACAGCGACAAAGAGAGCATCTTGAAAAAGGCGCCCAAGAACGCCAAGCCCGAGATCAGTCGTTTCAAAGGGCTCGGCGAAATGCCCGCCGAGGATCTCAAAGCCACCACGCTCGATGTCAAACGGCGCTCGGCGCTGCGCGTAGTGGTCGAAAATCCGCTCGACACCGATCGCGTCATGAACGAGCTAATGGGCAAAGATGCCAGTGCGCGCTTTCGCTTCATCATGGAGCGCGCGGCAGAGGCCAAGGACATCGATGTGTAGCTCGCGGGCGTACGCATCAAAATCCCATCTCCCCTCGAGCCCAAGCCCGCGTGCCAGCCCGAGCCCGATCTGAAAAGTCGGGCTCGGACTCCGGGCCTGCGGCCCTGGGCTCGGACTCGGGCTCGACGGAGATCCGGTGGTTCGAGCCCGGTCGATTCGTAGAAATGAAAATCAAGATGCGTACGCCCTGCTGTCTAGTGAGTGACTTTCAACATAGCCAAGTGAGCGATCCCATGATATTAGTTGCGCGTCCTGAGGCTGGGCTGCGCGTCTAGGTCCCCCCCCGAAGCGTGTGGCCCGTGCCTCGGGACATTTTTTTGGTTGCAGAATGATCATACGTTTCGTATGATCATCAGTATGAGGTCGAACAAGCGTCTTCGCGTCACGGTGAGCTTGCCGGCCGATCTGCTGAGCACAATCGATCGTCAGGCAAATCAGATTCAGACCACTCGCAGCGGAGTGATGGAGAGTTGGCTGCAGAACGGCCGCCGCGAAGCCGTGCAGCGCGCCTTGCAAACCGCAACCATCGACTACTACCGCAGCCTCAACCAAGAAGATCGCGACGAGAATGAGGCGATTTCAGTCGCCGCGAGTAAAGCTGCCAGACGGCTGGATGTCGACGGCGATGGCGAAAAACGCAAACCGCCTCGTCGTGCGCTCCGCCGATGAAACGGTGAATATGATTCGGCGCGGATTTCTCCATTGGGTTCACCTCGACAAGCGGCGGCCGGCGCTGGTGATTTCGCCCGACTATAGAAACCAATGGGCAAGCGACCTGATCGTGCTGCCCTGTTCGTCGAGAATGCGTGTTGGCCCCACCTTGGTGGCGCTAAAGAAGGGCGAAGCGGGTTTGTTGTCGCCGTCGGTGATTCATTGCGAACAGCCGATCACCCTGCGCAAGGCGGAAGTCGAAGAACGTGCGCTTGGTGAATCGCTTTCGCCGCGCCGCCTGGCAGAGGCAGAGCGTGCGCTGTTGCGTGCGGTCGGAGTGCTGCTCGAGTAAGAAACAAACTATTGGCTCAAGCAGACCAACGGACCGGCGATGACGTCGGTTTTGCCGTCGCCGTCGACATCTCCGGCGCGCACCGGGTAACCAGATGTGTTGTACCAGGGTTCATGATGGGGGTAGACCGCGAACGTCCGATCGCCCTGATTCAGCCACACGCTGTAATACGTCATCAAATCCACCAAACCGTCGCCGTTGAAATCGCCACTGGTTAAGTAACCTACCCCATGGTCTTTTGGCACCGGGTCGTTTTGCCCATCGTAATAACCCATTCCATCGATGGAGAAGAGGAAGTCCCCCCCAAGAAATCCCTGCGGATCCACTGCACCAAGGTGTTGTGTCCGGTGCCGAATACATCGCCGACGAGGTCAAAATAGCCGTCACGGCAGGACAGCGTAAAAAATTCAGCGCCACGAACGTACCAGTTTTCCTGGTCTGGATTACACATGTCAAAAGAGGAGGTCGCGTTCTTGAAATACAGATATTCGTCTCCGGCACCATGGAAATCGCCCACCAAAGGACGATCGGCGAGCACCTCATGCTTCACCGGTGTCTGAAAAGTGCCATCGCCATTTCCGCTCAACCAAAATAGGGTGCCTACTGGAGCCGGATAAGTTGAAGAACCACCCGACAGCTCGGTCAGCACCGCGCGCCTCGCCAGCAGATCAAGCTTGCCGTCATGATCGAGGTCGCCCACCCCCCGCCAGTCCGCCACCGCCGTCGGTGCCGGGCAAGCCTATGATCTCCCCAGTACGCGGCGGTTTGAGATGGGCGGCGATCAGCTGCGCAACTTGGTAATCGAATCCGGACTGCGTCAATGCGGTGGCAAAAGTTCCGTCTCCCTGCCCGCGCGCAAACGAGAGCTCTTCGGCGCTGTTTTTGGGATAAACCAGATCGAGCACACCGTCGCCATCGAAGTCGGCCAAAATGCCAAAAGCCCGATGGGTTGCACGATCGAGATCAGGTTGCAGTTCGTTGGTGCAAAAGCTGAGTTGAACGCCAGCGTCGACGAAGCTAAATGTGCCATCGGGCTGCGCCAGGCCAGCTTGGAGTTTGCAACTTGGGTTTGCGAAAAAAGTGTCCTGCCTGCCATCGCCGTTGAGATCACTATTGTTTCGATAGAGATCGATGAAAATGGGAGTGTAGCCAGTCGGCGCGGTGCTGGTGACCAGCCGACAGTTCCAGCCGGTGCCGCCGTCGCCACTCGTCAGCATGTCAGGGCGCGCGGCGTCGGGCCGAGGCGCAAGATCCGCTGCCAACGTCAAGTCAGCGCGAGAAGTCAGATCGGCAGCCGGCGTCAAATCGAGCGCGACGCCGGAGTCATCGGGCACTCCCATATCCCCGGCCGCTGCAACCTCGAGATCGACATCAGTCGATTCGGGCAATAGATCAGCCGATGCATCCTGCACCGGAGCAACCGCTGCATCTGGTGAAACGATTGCACCGCCACATCCCAAGAAAAACCAGGGGCAAAAAACCAAACCTAATCGGTAATGCATCGATTCCTCCAGTCGCGCTACAGGTCAATTACTTGGTGTGTAGTAGCGGTTTTTTCATTCAATTGTGTTCGGGCTGGAGACTATAGACCCCATCCAGAGCCTTTACTGGCTCAGCCCTGCTCTAACTAGGCGAATAAAAACCAATACTTACAAACAGACAATCTGGCTCTAGTCTTGCTTCTTTTCGCTTGTGTGAACGAGCGTGCTTCTCTACAGTGCGCCTCGTTCCAAGAGGGAACTAAAGATGAAGAGAACAAAAACGGTAAGCGTTCACGCCCCCCTGTCCGTGCACCCTGAGCGGAGCGCAGCGAAGTCGAAGGGCGAAGCAAGTCGAGTATGCCCTTCGACAAGCTCAGGGCGAGCGGGCCGTGAACGAGTACCAAGAACGGTTGCCCTATTGTTGCTGCTTTCGGCTTGCGATCCGCCGCTCGATACCACCAAACAAACAACCGAGGTGGGATCGTTCGGCGAGATCATCTATCGCGAGAGCTGCCAGCGCGTCGCCTATACCAGCGAGTACGACGAGTTCGTCGCCGAAAAGCGCTCAAGCTACGACGTGTCGGGCACCATCGCCGACGCGGTCTGCGCGCAAGGACAAGCGGTGCCCGAGGGCGAGCCCGACAAGTTCAAGGCGCTGGTGGCCGAGCACCAGAATATTTCGACTGCGGTCGACAAGATTTTGCCCAAGCCGTTTCTGAATGAGGTCGAGGCATTTCTCGAAAAATTGTTGCCGCTCAACGACGACGGCACCATTGAGAACGCGATCGCGGCGCTCGGCACCATCATGCAGACGATGGAAAAGTCGAGTTCGTTTGACGATGGCATGGCCCAGCTTTCCAAACGCCTGGGCTATCGACCGACCGCGACCGCTTCGGGCCTACTTGCCGAAGTGATGAACTACCCAGGATTTGACGATTTTGTCGGCAAGACGGTGACGCTGATTGCGCCGAGCGGCGCTGCCGAACCGGAATGGAAAGCATTGTTGGCGGCGTTGTCGGCGGAATTTGTCAGCACCGCGCCAGTGCCAAACCAGTCCGATCCCGATCGCACGCTGCAAAACGGCCTGCAGTTTCTCCTCGACAGCCACGCCGATTTGCACACTGGTAAGGCCGCTTATGTCGTCCGCCGCGATGCCCGCGGCTTGGCGATGGTAACGATCGGCGGCGATGGCCAGCCGCTGCCGCCGTTTGTCGACCTCAAGCCGCAAGACGGCCTTGCCGACATCAATGCTCAGGGTCAGTTCGTCGACGCCAAAAGCAACGTACTGAACGTTCCGACGCCATTTGTCAAGGCCGGCAAGACCGACAGCGCTCCGCGCGACAGCGCCGGCCGCGCCTTCGCCAGAAAAAACGATCCACCTGGCCTGCTCTATCAATACCTTGACCTGGATGGAACGGTGTTGAGCGGTCTGGCGCACGAGCACACCACGCTACTCGACGAGAAAAAGGACATGATTGTCAATCTTTTGTGGGGCGCTGGCGGCCTGCTCGGCCCGCGCAAAAGCGCCACCAAAATGATGCCGACGCCGCAAGCTCCGAAAGGTCAAGTGGTGTTCGATTACAATGGGCACGATCTGTCGAGCGCACCGCTGCTCGATCTGACCCACGCTTTTGCCCAGCTGCTCGGCGAAAAAGAGAATGGCGCCGACAAACTCGCAGTGGCGGAAAAACTGTGGAGCGAGCAAGAGTCGGCATTGAGCCGGGTGATCAAGGCGCTGTTCGACACCAACGATCTCGGCAAGCTGCCCGACTACACCTCGGCGCAGATACCTCAAGCCAGTACGTTGCACGACGAGATGTCGCAGCTTATCGTCCGCGCTTTGCGTGTCGACGACGGCGACCCGGCCAATGCGGGCATCTTGGTGCGAGATTTACTCAAAGCGATGCAGGATCCGCACGTGCGCGGTCTCGGTCCCCTGGTCGCACAGCAGATGAGGGCCCGCAACCAGATCGATTTCATGCACCACGATGTGCCGAACTATCGCCTCGATCAATCCACTTTCGCCACGCTCGATCCGGTCGATCGCTCGCAACCGGACAGCGATTACAATCGATCGCAGTTCCAACGCATCGCCCACATCATCCATGACACCAACGGGCTTGAGTTCTGCAACAAGGAGAACGCTGTGCTTGGGCTCGGCGCGATCAAGATCAAAACCTACCCCAAGTGCGAGCTGTTCAAGATTGACGATCTGGCGCTGTTTTACATTCTCAATATGGCGTCGGACAACGTTCGCCAGAATATCTTGCGCCCCGACACCACCTCCAACAAAGCGTCATTTTGTGAGCAGACCGAGCCGCTCGCGCGCGGCCTGTTGAACTTTTTGGGGGGCGGTGCTTTTCTCGAAGGAGCCTCGGGCACCAACATTAAGGGCTTCACCTGCTATCCAACTCCAGCGGCAATGAATCGTTCGATCTTTTTGCAGCCCGAAGAGTGGTCAGAGTTCATGCGCAGCACGATGGAGCCGCTCCGGTGCAAAGATGGCGATCGCATGC